>JALFCG010000068.1 GCA_022771265.1 Prevotella sp. | reverse complement strand
AGTGCTTCCTTCACGTGCCCCCATGTCTTGCCTCCCGACAGTTTCCTGTCAGGTGTGCTTGTTGTGAGGGCGAGCTCGCGTATGGTCGTCACTATCTGGTTGGTTGCCGTTGCGCTCTCCCTAATCCGACTGGCGAAGATGGGCGACAGCTCCATTATCTTTGTTTCCTGTGGAGTGTCAGCGTTTTTAGCCACAGGCTTTACTTCCGCCTTGTTTTCCAGGCGTGATATTTCCTCAAGTATGCAAGCCATCTTGTGGTATTGTCCGACTATTTGCCCGACCTCTTCAAGTGTCAGGTCCTCCCTGTACTTGAAGATGAACTTTCCCGCGTCAGTTCCCTCCAGCACTTTTTCGATGTCGAAATAGTTCTCAAGCGCCTCTTTCCACTTTCCGCTGAAGAACTTTGCCTTTTCCTTCTCCAGCTTTTCCTTCAGCATTTTCAGTCGCTTTTTCTTTGGTGTCTTGCTCAGCCAGCCTTGGAACGAAGCCTTTGCTTCTTCTATGTGTTGGTTGAAATATGCCACCGACAGGCGTTCGTAGAGGCTCTTGTATGCTGCTTCCTCAGGGCAGAGCAGTGCCTCGTGTGCTTTATGCAAGGCAAAGACCAGTTGAAACAATGTTTCTGGGAAATACCAATCCATGAGGGCAAGTTTTTGTTTAAACATCGAGGAATCCTCAATGTTTAAATCCGAATTTACCGCAAACTCGTTGTAGGCGGCATTGTCGATGATGTTTTTCCAGTCGTTCTCTTCTTCCTCGATGTCTCTTTTATAATCCCATAGCAAATCATCATATTCTTCAGCATCGTCAATCATATAGAATGGACATTCTTCGACATCCGTTTCCATCAATTTACGTTCATGGAAGTACTGGTCAATGAAATGGTCTGCATTTGGCTCGAAAAATTCTATCTCGTCAGTTTTCTCGCCTTCTTGGTAAATATTAAACACGTCATACCAAGCATCAATTTTTTTCTCCCATAACTTGAAGTCAACGTCACAAGCCTCCTTGAACGGAAGTTTATACCTCCATCTTTCGGCTGCGAGGTTTAGCTTTGAAGCCAACGACTGGGCTTCTATGGCTATTGCCAGCATCTGCATTCTGCCAGCAATGCTGTTTACCATAGTGGTGCAGCATTGCAGCATCCTGTCGATGTTTTCCAAGATTGTTAGGATATCTGATTTTTTGATATTTTCCATTTTCTTATGTTGTTTTAGTTGCCATGTCAAGTATGGGGCTGCAAAAATAATCATTTTCTTTAAATTACCAAAATTTTCGATAAGATTTTTTTTTGAGTACCCAAACTTGTACCCGATGGCATACCTCCGTACAATGTCGCTACCCTACTGAGTACCTCTTCAGGAAACGCGTCGCAATCGACGGAAATGCCATTAACTTTGCATCAATGTTTAACCCGAACAGGGTGCCATGGTGGCAGTCGCGACAATAAAAAAGCCACTGTGGTCAAGCTCCGGAGTTTCCCTGTTCATAACCCAAAAACGTTATGGACACAAGGAAACAACAACTAAGGAAAGTCTGTCCTGAGGACTTCGACGCCGACGCCCTCTTGCGTGCAGCACGCGAGGGAAGGCTCTTCATTGCCCCTGCCGCAGAGAGGCAGCCGCTCACGGAAGTGCTCGACTATGTGGAGCGCATCAGGGAGTATGCCACCAATCCTCATGTGCGTGAGATATGGGAAGCCATACTCAGCCACGAGCGGCTCGCGCCACTGTTCTATCTCACCCGCTACTCCAGCCAGCGCGGACAGATAAACTGGTATCGCGTGACTGCCGTGGTATGCTTGCTGCAAGAAAACGGGGTATATCGAAAGGACATCGCCGCCGTGCAACTGCACCTCTGCCTTGAGCGCGTCAGCAAACGCAACAAACGCTACACCGGCAAGGACAGATACCTTCTTGAACGGCCAGAACTGCTCATCGTGAGGCAGATTGTGAAGGATTTCAGCCTGTAAACCGAGAGCCTCCGTTTACACGATTCTTCTTCCGTACCTTTGCAGCGAAATCAATTTTCAAACAAAAAAATTATGATTATGAAAAGAGAAAAGAAAGACAATTTCGACTATCCACGGTCGGTTCAGTCCGACCTGTTCGGCTACCTCAATCCGGCACAACAAGAGTTTGTTCGTCCAGTGCTCCGGGCGTTGAAGAAACTGGCACAAGTGGAGCTCTGCTGCATGCTGCTCGACTACATTGAGACAGGAGAAGTGGAGCTGGGAAACGACATCGTCGTGGGCGGCGCGTTCCTCTTTCTCACACGCTTCGGCATGGGAGAAGCTGCAAAGGCAGACCCTCGCATCGTCAGGCCGCTCTGCCTGCAACAATCATAAGTTAAACCCTCAAAACACCATCAATTATGCAAAACATCTTTAGAGTAGTAAGCCAGACAGAGGCCGTGACCATCAACACGCAGAACGGACAGGTGCAGAAGTCAACCCTTGTGCTGCAGGAGGCAGGGGGCAAGTATGCCGACACCTTCGTGGCTGCCCTCATCGGCAACCAAGTGAAGTTTTTCAAGGGTGACATCGTGTGGGCCGCACTGCGCTTCAACTGCCGCGACTACAACGGCAACACCTATCAGGACATCACCATCCAAGACATTGTTTCATTCTCAAAACATTAACATTATGACAAACATCACTATCAACAACACCAATCTCACCTGCATTCTTCAGCAGGACAACGAAATCAGTAAGAACAAGTGCTACACCGGCATCTTCTCAAAAAGCGACAACGCGCTGAAGTTTGAGGAGGCAATACGCAAGGGAAGGGCACCGCGCAACCCGAAGCTCTTCGACGGGAAGTACATCACACTCGTCAGAAAGACCAACGGCAAGTATCAAATCCACGCCAAGACCTTGCGCATAGAGCCCGACTTCAACCCCTCCGACGTTGCCTTCGGCTACTTCCAGGAGGTCAGCAGCGCACTGAAGTTTATCAACTAATTATAGTTTCCCACCCTTTAGGATAGCATTACAATATGGTATTATCAGAGCACCTCCACTGCATGACAGTAATTTAGCTCTCCCCCTAAGATAGGGGGAGTCCCCCGAAGGGGGGAGGGAGTATGAAAACGTCAGCACTATCTCGCTTGACAAATGCTTCTGCAGGAAGCTAGTGCTGAAGGCTCGTGCTGAAGGCTCGTGCTGTAAGCTTCTGCTGGAAGGTCATACGCCCCCGTCACTTCGTGACACCCCCTCTATCTTAGAGGGGGAGCAAGTTACTCAACTGCATGGAATAGCATTACAATATGGTATTATCAGAGCACCTCCACTGCATGACAGTAATTTGGCTCTCCCCCTAAGTTACTCAACTGCATGGAAAGAGGTGGGGAAGTTCAGTTAATTAATCATTATTCATAAAAAAATTATTCATTAAATTTTTGCTTATGAGTACAGAAACGAAAAAGAACACTTGGAAGCTGATAATTCAGCTCATCGTGTCGATAGCTACGGCTATTGCAACCACTCTTGGCGTTACAAGCTGCATGGGAGCCAACGTCTATTTCTGACGTTCTAAAAATCCTTCTGTCCATCGCTTTTCAGTTTGGGCAGAAGGATTATTTTTTACTGCATGTCACGGACATGCGAAATAATTGTCTTTACGGGTTCTTTATCACAAGTGACATTCCGGGACGCAAGCCTTCAAGTGGCTTCACTGGACGTGCCTTGACTTCAAACGTTTTCAGACCGTACTGACCGTTAGCATTGGTTGCCTTCCTGACTGCGTAGCCGCCCAGGTCCTTCACGTAATCGACACGCATCTCAATGTCCTTGTTGAAAGCTGGTATAAACGCGGTGAATGTCTTGCCGAGTGCAAAACCGTTGAGATGGTCTTCACTTACATTAAATGTCCCCCAGACGTCGTTCATGACCGATATGCTCATTATCGGCGAGCCGGCACCGACGAGTTCTCCTACACGAGGATAGACTTCGCTTACCTCTCCTTCCTTTTGTGCTATCAGTAATGTCTCATTGGCGTAAGACCCTGCTTCTTCCGCTGCCTCATTTGCCCTCTCGCCCTGTGCGGCGGCAGCCATACGCTCCTCACGTCGCGCTGCGTTCCTTGCCATGTCATACTGGCTTTGCGCGGCTTTCACCTGTGCTTCCATAGCCTTGTAGTTGGCGAAAGCCTCGTCGCGTTTCTGTTCGCTCACCACGCCTTCGTCAAACAGCCGCTGCATTCTTCTGTAGGACTTCTCGGCGATTTCGAGTCCAGCCTTCGTCTGTTGCAGTACGGCGAACGCTGTTCTCACCTGTTCTTGCCGTGCGCCTTTTCTTGCCATCTCGTCCAGGGCTGAAGCGGCATCGTCGGCATCCTGCGCCTGTGACTTCCTTGCCCTTGCTTCCGGTGCTTCGATGATTGCCAGCGTGTCACCCTCCTTTACGTAGTCGCCTTCCTCGACACGCAGTTCGAGGATGCGTCCTGTCGCCTTGCCTGCCACCCTGTACTCGGTCGCCTCCACCTTTCCTTGTATCGACTCTTCCTTTTGTCCCAGAGTGTAGAAGCCTATCAAGGCGACCGCTGCCACCACAGCCGTGCAAGCTGTCACGGCAAGTATAATATTTTTATGTTGTGATTTTGCTGACATAATCCTATTCGTGTAATATGCCAAGAGCCTTCTTTAGGGCGACCTGACTGAGTTTGACATCTATTTCTGCATCAATACGTTGCGACTGGGCCTGTAGCCATGCTGCCTGCGCTTCGAGCACAGCATTCGACTCCATGACGCCTTCCGGATGTTTGAGGTTGCTGTCAGCAGTCGCTTGTAGGCTTCCTTGACAGGTCATCGTCAAGTTTCCTCACCAACTAAGGAAACTTCGAATCATCATGTGCTTATGGATTATTCTTCTACTGGAAAGAGAAGGTTCTCGACCCTATCATGTTACCGTCGGCAAAGATGCTCACGGTGTAGGTGCCTGCCTCAAGATATTCGTTTACCTGTCGGAACGTGGTAAGGGTGATTGCCTCGCCGGAATACTCCACTGTCTTTTTCATGGAGCACTCGAGGGTGCGGTTTTCGTACTGGAACGTTCCTCCACCGTCGAGAGTGCCTCCGCTTGGCGTAGATATCCTGACGTAGAAGGTGCGCATGCCGTTGGATGCGGTGACGTTCTTTGCTATGGTGAAGTCAACCTGGATGCTCTTGCAGTCCTTGATTTTCTTCACCGGCTTTCCGTTTTTCTTCTTTGCTGTCATGTTGATGCCTGTAGCGTCCAACTGTGCGGCTATGGCTACTTTCTGTGACAGTGAGGCTCTCTCGCTGCTGAGTCCCTCGATTTGCCGTGTTGCCTCGGCATACTGTCCCTTGACGCGATTGTTTTCCTCGGTGAGATTCTGGTTAAGCCTGTTCAGGGAGTCTATCTCGAGCACGTATGTCCTCAGGACGGCCCTTACTGTCGCCAGTTCCTTTTTCAGTCGTGCTATTTCCCTTGCGTCAGACGTTTTCACTCTCTTCAGTTCCTCGAGCAGCTGCTGTGTGCGCAGCTGTTCCTGTGTCAGCTGTTCGACGATGGAGTCGTTGTTGATTTGTGTTTTCATTTCACTGTACTGACGTGCGAACTGCTCATACTCGTTCTCCATTTCCTTTTTGTCGAGTATGGCAAGTTCCTGCATTTCCTGGTTGGCACGTTTCTGCTTTGTGAGGTCAAAAGCCAGATAAGCGACTCCTGCCACGAGCAAGATGATAACGCCTATTAACGGGAAAACAATCTTTTTATTCATTTTTTTGTCCTGTGGTTTATATTATTAACTTAAGTTTCGCATGTGTTTATCTTTTGCAAAGGTAGTGAAAAAATGCCATTGCAAATACTTTCCGTCCGAAAATTTAACCTATTTTATCCCTCTTTCATTCAATGCTTTTGAATATCGTGCGGCATTCTGAAGATGTTCAGCATAGCTTACGGCGAAGTTATGGGTACCCGAAAAGTCTTCTTTAGCGCACATGTAGAGATAATCGTGGTGGACGTAGTTCAGCACCGCGTCGATACCTGCCACCGAAGCCACCTTGATGGGACCGGGAGGCAGTCCTTCCCTGCGGTAGGTGTTGTAAGGGCTGTCGATGTCAAGCAGTTTCCTGTAGATTCGGCGAAGGGCGAAATCCTTGTGCGCGAACTTCACCGTAGGGTCTGCCTGCAACGGCATGCCTTTCTTCAGCCGGTTGTAGTACATTCCTGCTATCATTGGTTTCTCGCCGTTATTGGCGGTTTCCTCGTCGATGATGCTTGCCATTGTCGCTACTTCTACTGGTGTCAGACCCATGGCTTCTGCCTTGTTGGTGCGTTCGAAGTTCCAGAACGTCTTGTTGGCCTTTGCCATCTTTTTCATCAGGTTGTCAAGGCTGATGTTCCAATAGACTTCATAAGTGTCGGGGACGAACAGGGCTGGAAGTGTTGCTGTGTCATAACCGTAGGACGCGCAGAAGGCGGAATCGGAAAAAGAGCGTGCCACTTCCGTGCTGTCAAGCATCAGTTTCCTGGAGAGGAATCCTGCAAGGCGGCTTGTCGTCTTGGCTTCAGGGACAGTCAGTGTGACAGGGCTTTGCATCCCGTTCCTGAAGTGACGGAACAGGGTTATTGCGCTGACATCAGGGGCTATTGCGTAACGTCCTGTACGTATCTTGTCGTCGGCATATCCACCATGGCGTGCGAGTGTGGAAAAGGCGGCGACGGAATGGCTGTGCCCCACCCTTCCGATTTTCACCAGCACGGAGTCGATGGTGTCATCCTTGTCGATATAGACATACTCTGTTTCCGTCTTCTTCGAGAAGGCGGTGAAGAAGAAATAGTAGAGCAGCAAGGCGATTGCAACTCCGACGAGCCCTGCTCCGTAAACATAAACCTTTGGCTTTACCTTTTTCATCTTTCAAATAATTTAACTTAAGTTTCGCATGTACTCAACTTCCTTAACTTCCATTACTTGTCGTGTCCTTCCTTGGGGAATGCGGGGATAAAGCGCATCTCGTGCATAATCTTTCGTTGACGCCGCTTCATGTAATCAGAGGGAGCCGAGGAATCGAACTTACGGGGATTGGGAAGTGTCGCCGCTATCAACGCGCATTGGGAACGCGACAACTCCTTTGCCTCGCAGTCGAAGTGGTATTCAGCCACTGCCGACGCGCCATAGATGCCATCGCCCATCTCTATGGAGTTCAGATAGACTTCCATTATCCGCTGCTTGCTCCACATGAGTTCTATAAGACTGGTGAAATAAGCCTCAAGTCCCTTGCGCACCCACGTCCTTCCAGGCCACAGGAACACGTTCTTGGCTGTCTGTTGGCTTATGGTGCTTGCACCCAGCTTTCGCTTGTTCTTCTGGGTGAGGTTTCGCTTTGCCGCATGCTCGATTGCCTTGAAGTCAAAGCCGTGATGCTGCATGAAGCGCTGGTCTTCACTCGCTATGACAGCCACTGGCAGCGATGGCGACATCTCGTCAAGCGACACCCAGTGATGGTGCATTTTCAGCTCCTTACCGTCGCTGACCTGCTGGGCGAGACGTATGAACATCAGCGGGGTGAAATAGACGGGGATGAAACGAAGTGCCACAACAGCAAGGATGGTGGAGCCGAAGAAGGCAACCACCATCCATTGTAATACTACTCTGATTCTGCGCAAGATGAATCTCGTTGCAATCATAATGACGATTATTGCAATGTGCCGTTTTCAGCAGCCTTGATCATCTCCTGACTTGCATACATGTAAACCTCAACACGGCGGTTCTGGGCTTTGCCTGCAGCTGTGGAATTGTCGGCAACCGGATTAGCCTCGCCTAATCCATCAACGCTCTTTATCTGCGATGAAGGCACTCCAAGACCCAGGAGATAAGAGGAAACTGAAGTGGCACGGTCGAGAGAGAGTGCCTTGTTCTTCTCTACGCTCTGGGCTGCCGTGGAATTCTTCCAACCGGCATTGTCGGTGTAGCCCTGGATTGCCACGTCGCAACCGGAGTTGTTCTTCAGCACCTGTGAGAACTGCTGGAGAGAGGTCTTTGCCTCTGGAGCCAAAGTGGAAGAACCGGTGGAGAAGAGGATGCCGGAGTCGAATGTCACCTTGACAGCCTGGAGACCGTTAGCGTCGGTCACCGACTCTACCTGGGCGTTCTTGACAGCCTCAGCCTCAGCCTTTGCCTTGTCCATTTTCTTTCCGATGACAGCTCCCGCGCCTGCGCCTACCGCACCGCCCACGGCAGCTCCGACAGCCGTGTTACCGGCAAGCTTGCCGACGATAGCTCCGACAAGAGCACCAGCACCGGTACCGATGGCAGCGCCTTTCTGTGTGTTGTTACATCCTGCCACAACCATAGTGAGGCAGAGGGCTAATGAGAATACCTTAATTTTTTTCATTCTGTGCAAAAATTAATAATGTTATAAGTAAAATTTCAACTTTTCAAGCTGCAAAGATAAGGCATTTTTTCGATTTACGGAAAAAAAGAGTGTTTTTTTTCCTTTTTATAATATAATTGTTTGTGTTTTTTCATTTTTTTCGTACCTTTGCACAAACAAAAATGAATAAAACACCAAAAAAAATGGCAAAAGAATTAAAGGATTTGACAAAAAGAGCCGACAACTACAGTCAGTGGTATAATGACCTCGTGGTTAAGGCCGACCTGGCAGAACAGTCTGCCGTCAGAGGATGTATGGTCATAAAGCCATACGGATATGCTATCTGGGAAAAAATGCAGAGACAGCTCGACAGCATGTTCAAGGATACAGGAGTGCAGAACGCTTATTTCCCACTGCTGATTCCTAAATCGTTCCTTTCAAGGGAGGCTGAACACGTTGAAGGATTTGCCAAGGAGTGTGCCGTGGTGACACATTA
>JALFCG010000067.1 GCA_022771265.1 Prevotella sp. | reverse complement strand
AAGAAGATTGTTGAGGAGTGCGACGCATTGAAACAGGCGATGCTGAGAGATGTGTTTGAATAAAGAATGAACTAATAACACGATATATGGACGAAACGGCAACAAGAAGAACAAAAATAGACCCCAAACTATATGAAGTAGGTTGGGAACAGGTGCCCGACAGCGTCATTCTGACGGAACAAAGGGCATACCAGATTGCGCCGGGAAGAGTGGAACGAATAAAACGCCAGAATCCCAAGAAGGCTGACTACGTGCTGGAATACCGTGGACAGAAACTTGCCGTGATAGAAGCCAAAAGCGACGAGCGACACGTGAGCGAAGGAGTGGAACAGGCAAAACGCTATGCCGAAATGCTCAACATTAGATATACCTACGCCACTAACGGCGACGAGATTTGGGCAATAGACATGGGAGTGAAAAACGACAACGGCGAATATGTCATTCCAAGCAAGGAAGGACCGGCGGAGAGATTCCCGACTCCACAAGAGCTGTGGAAGATGACATTCCCCGACAGCAACGAATGGAGAGACAACTTTAACCTCTGCGCCTTCAACCGCGACGGAAACCGCACGCCTCGCTACTATCAGGAGATTGCCATCAACAAGGTGCTGGCGGCAGTGGCAAACGAACAGAGGCGAATATTGCTCACCATGGCAACAGGCACGGGAAAGACCTACACGGCTTTTCAGATTTGCTGGAAACTGTTTCAGACAGGATGGAACAAGAACCTCACGCCGAACAGAAAACCGAGAATCTTGTTCATTTCGGACAGAAACATCCTCGCCAACCAAGCGAAGAACGACTTCGGCAACTTCAACGAAGACTCGATGGTGAGGGTGACACCAGAGGAACTGGCGAAAAACCACGGCAGAGTGCCTACAAGCCGACATATTTATTTTACGATATTCCAGACATTCATGTCGAACGACGACAGCGGAAACCCATACTTCATGCAATATCCGCAGGACTTCTTCGACTTCATCATAATAGACGAGTGCCATCGTGGAGGAGCCAACGACGAGAGCGAATGGCGCAGGCTGATGGAATATTTCAGCGACGCATACCAACTCGGCATGACTGCCACACCAAGACGACGGGAAAACGCAAACACATATCAGTATTTCGGCAATCCAGTGTATAGCTACTCGCTGAAACAGGGCATCGCCGACGGTTACCTCACGCCGTTCAGAGTGTGGATATCGGAGAGCAACATCGACGACTACAAGTATAATCCCGACGACGACGTGGAAGGCGACATCGACAAGGAAAAGACCTACACCGAGAGCGACTTCTACAACGGCAACATCGTGATGAGAGACCGCGACGAATATCGTGTGAAAGAAATGCTCGGAAAAATAGAACCCGACGAGAAGACAATAGTCTTTTGCGCCACGCAACAACATGCCGCCATCATACGCGACATGATAAACCAGCACAAGAGCCGACCCGACGCCAACTACTGCGTCAGAGTGACATCAGACGACGGAAAGGAAGGTGAGGACATGCTGAAACAATTCCAGAACAACGACAGACTCAGACCCACGATACTGACAACCTCACAGAAACTGTCAACAGGTGTGGATGCACGCAACGTGAGGAACATCGTGCTGCTGAGACCGGTGAACTCGATGGTGGAATTCAAGCAGATTATAGGCCGTGGCACCCGACTCTTCGACAACAAATACTACTTCACCATCTACGACTTTGTGGGAGCGGCAAAGAACTTCGAGGATGCCGAGTGGGACGGCGACCCGTTCTGCCCAGTGTGCGGCAACTATCCATGCACCTGCAACAAGAAGCCGAAGCAGCTATGCCCGAAGTGCGGACAGTCGCCATGCGTATGCACCAAGGAACCGCCAGAGCCATGCCCCGTGTGCGGACACCTGCCATGCACCTGCCAAGGTCAAGGCGGAAAGAAGAAGGACACGATAGTAGTGAAGCTGAGCGAAGAGCGAAAGGTGGAACTCTTCACAAAATGGGAGGAGAAGGTGCAGTTTGGCGACGAACTGATAGGCGTTGACGAACTGGTGGTGCGACTCTTTGGCGCAATACCGCGATTCTTCGACGGTGCTGAAGACCTGCGCAAGAAATGGGAACATCCCGACACACGAAAGGAGGTGCTGGAAAGACTTGAACAGGAGGGCTTCGGCGAGGACAAACTGCTCATGATTCAGCGGGTGATGCAGAAGGAGAAGTGCGACCTGCTCGACGTGCTGGAATATCTTGCCTACAGCGAACAACCGATAGAGAGGGCTGAGCGAGTGAGAAGAGTGAAGGAAAAATACTTCAACGACCTTGCCGAGGAGCAGTCGAGCTTCTTCACGCTCATTCTCGACTTCTATGTCCGCAACGGTTTCAAGGAGCTTGCGATGGAAAAGCTGAAGAAATATATCGACTATAAATACAACTCCATGCAAGATGCCAAACGGTTGCTCAACATGACCAACCAGGACTTGCGCACGCAGTACATCGCGCTGCAAAGCGCACTCTACTGCAAGCCCGACGAAACAACCGCAAGGCGGCGTAGGCAAGGAAGGAGATACACGCTGACAGAAATGATGGAAGAAATGGAACAAGACAATATGAAGACATAAAGAATGTGACAAAAGAAATATATCTTTTTTGTTCGTGAGTCGATGAATCGTGATCTTATCGTCCAAAAATAGCTACACAAAACCGATAAGCGGAAACGACAAGCCTCAGACTACGACAAACGAAGCTCATGTGCAATGTAGATACGTTCTACACCGCATGGGCTATTGCTGTTTGTACGTCGGGGCTTGAAGGTTTGTAGCTATTCCTTGGACGATGGACGTGCGGCACGCGATTGCCCTGCGGCTTTTCATTACCTTATAACATAACTTATCACGACATCTATGATAGACGAACAATTCAAACACATTGTCAGACAAAAACAGGAGAGAATAAAAAGGAAACTCTACGAAGACCCGCTCTTCAGAGTGCTCTACATGCCTCTTTGGTATCAGTGCAACAACGACCTCTCGCCAGTGGAGACATGGCAGGAGGCACTGATGGTAATAGGTGAGCTGAAAGCTACCGAGAGCGACATAAGGCATCTTGAGATAGCAAGCATAATGGAACAGCTGAAAGAGCGCTACTCGTGCTTCGACCAACACGAGAGGTCGGAAGACGAGGCAATACACTCGTCGATGCTGGTTATGGCGACTGTGATGTTCATGCTCGGCGGCGCAAGCGAGGTGTGGATGGAAAACCCTCACCGCAAACTATGCCGCAGCATCTCGGAAGTGCTTTCGAGAGTTGAAGGTTACAAGCAACTGTGCAGCGACGTGAAGACTTCGGAACAAAGGACAGTCGATGACGAAGGACCACTGCCGGTAAGGGATTTCATCGGAGAAGAAAAAGTAAGCATCGGCGAACTGCCGCATTTCGATGTTGACATCGTGGAACGGTCGGGACTGAAGCTACATGTCCTGCAAGCCATCTACCTGATGAAGGACAGGATGACAGCCGACAACGACTGGATTTCGATTTACGCAGTGCTTCTTGACCGACATGACATAGTGAAGACGATGACATCGTTTTGCTCTATGATAAATGATGTGTTCGGAATACCGCTCAACAGCCGCTACATGAGCGCAACGCTAAGAGACCACGGCGAGGACATTGAGAAATGGAGCGACGTGTATGACGACCAGCGACGGCATCTTTCGCTTGTCAAGGAATTCAGAAAGCTATTAGGTAAACTGGAAAGGAAATAGGAATTCAGAGAGTGTACTCAACAAGGGTACACTCTTTTTTTGTGCCTGTACTGTTCGTATGTCAGGTGTGCACTTTTTCGGTCTATGGTGTGCACTTTTTCGGTTTTGGCGTGTACTCTTTCGGTTTTGGCGTGTACTCTTTCGTTTTTGGTGTGTACTTTTCGTGTTTTGGCGTGCACTCGGTGTGTACTCTTTTCCAAACCCCATTTTCTTGCCTTAACTTTGCCTTCGAAAACAAGAAACAATAATTTTTAAAGGTAAGAAAATATGAAAATTGAACTTATAAAAATCGTGGTTCGTGGCTTGGAGCTGCTGAACTTGAAGTTTGAGACGAGGAAGCATTTATTCAGAAAAGAATGTTTTGTATATGTAACACATAAGAAAGTTTTTTCCTAGCAAACAGACCTCTCCCGTCGGGAGACGCATGGGAGGTCGTTTTTTTGAAAAAGAACAAAGACGCTTGTGGCGTATTCCACGAAAACAATATAAACTTTTAAATTTTTATCAATATGCAAGTAATAGCAAAAATCGAGAAGTGGGCGCAGCTGCCCGACGTTCAGACTCAGAACGGAATGACAAGTAAGGCACAGGTGGTGCTCCGCACTCCTGGCGGTAGAAACGCTGAAGGCTTCGTTGGCACGGCATTCGGCATCGTGGCGGGAAAGCCGCTGGCTGAAGGCACAATAGTGGTTGCCGACGTGAGATTCTACACTCACGAGTATGAGGGCAAGGTGTTCCAGGACGTGAACATCTTCGACCTGATGCCGCTGAAGTCGCCACAGCAAGTTGGTGAACATTTTTAATTTTTTTTCTTATGGCAAAAGACAAGAAATCAGGCAATTCGCCTACAGCGATTAAGGGAGTGATGTATGTTTACAACGACAAAAACGTCACGTTTAATCCCAAGGACACAAGTGAAAACGTGGTGACAGGGGCTCGTCGTCGTGGCGTACTGACGATGCTCAGCGACGGACGTATGGGCTTCATGGCTCAGCCATACAAGGGATCGACAACGAAGAAGCTGAAACGAACCGTTCACGGCACTCTGTCGGAAAGCGAGGACAACTATTATCTCTACATGCGCATCGACAAAACGGAATGTTCCGTCTTCCGCAAAATGATGGCGAAAGAGATGAAGGAACTTTTAACTGTTAATAATTAATTGAAATGAGTTGCCATTTGATTTATTACAAGAATGGGGCGAAGATGATGCGCCCCATTCAATCACGAGAAGAATACGTTGAACTG
>JALFCG010000041.1 GCA_022771265.1 Prevotella sp. | reverse complement strand
GGGCTGTTCGCCCATTAAAGTGGCACGCGAGCTGGGTTCAGAACGTCGTGAGACAGTTCGGTCTCTATCTATCGTGGGCGTTGGAGTTTTGCGTGGTGCCGCCACTAGTACGAGAGGACCGTGGTGGACAGACCTCCGGTTTGCCGGTTGTGCCGCCAGGCGCACCGCCGGGTATCCGCGTCTGGAATGGATAAGCGCTGAAAGCATCTAAGTGCGAAGCCAGCCTCAAGATTAGAACTCCTTTTAGGGTCGTCGCAGACCACGACGTTGATAGGCAGCAGGTGTAAAGACGGCGACGTCAAAGCCGAGCTGTACTAATTGCCCGAAATCTTTCTGGTGAAAGCTCCTGTTTTTTTCCTAGAAAATCCAGAAAATCTAGAATGTCTAGGACTTCCAGGAATACTGGTAAATCTAGAAAGAAGTGTTTCCGTTCTTTCAGTTGTGAGAGTTGTGTTTTTGTGTTCTCATGATACATGTTTCGTGTGTGGATATTCAACCTGACACGGTGAAGTACCGTAAAACTCATATCAGGTGGTTATTGCGGCGGGGTCCCACCTCTTCCCATTCCGAACAGAGAAGTTAAGCCCGCCTGCGCCGATGGTACTGCAATGCAATGTGGGAGAGTAGGAGGCCGCCTTCTTTTTAGACTTGGAAGTCCCGAGGATAGCAATATTCCTGGGACTTCTTTTTTGCTTCTTATGCGCATTTTGCCGTTATAATGACAATAGTTTGTGGAAAATTCTGTCAATTGTTATATTTTAATGCAAAAAAGTTACGATTTTCTTGTTTGTTCCGTATTTTTTGATTAACTTTGCACCGTGAATTTTAATTATCAGTATTATATGAATAATTTCGGTCTTCTACACATTATTAATATTATTCGACTTCGTAGAGTTGTCGGAAGTGAAAAGGTGTGTATGTAAGCCACAACGATATTAGGACTTGAACCTTTCTCACTTCCAAGTGGGGAAGGTTCTTTTTTGATAGTTTATATTGAAGATAAAAAAGTAATAGAAATAGAACATGAGTGACAGATTATTTATTTTTGACACTACGTTGCGTGACGGTGAACAGGTGCCAGGATGTCAGTTGAATACAGTTGAGAAGATTCAAGTGGCAAAGCAGCTGGAACAGTTGGGCGTAGATGTTATTGAGGCTGGTTTCCCTATTTCCAGCCCCGGTGATTTCAATTCGGTTATCGAAATTTCAAAGGCGGTTACGTGGCCAACGATTTGTGCTTTGACACGTGCGGTGGAAAAGGACATAGACGTGGCTGTTGAATCTCTTAAGTATGCCAAACATAAGAGAATACACACTGGTATTGGTACGAGTGACTCACACATTAAGTATAAATTTAACAGCAACAGAGAGGAAATCATTGAACGTGCCGTGGCTGCAGTGAAGTATGCAAAGAGGTATGTGGAAGATATTGAGTTCTACGCAGAAGATGCCGGACGTACTGACAATGAGTATTTGGCAAGAGTGGTCGAAGCAGTTATTAAGGCTGGTGCCACGGTGGTGAATATTCCCGATACTACAGGTTATTGTCTTCCTTCTGAATATGGAGCGAAAATCAAATACCTGATGGAGCATGTTGAAGGTGTGGATAAGGCAATCATCTCAACCCATTGCCATAACGATCTTGGCATGGCTACAGCCAACACTTTGAGTGGAGTCCTAAACGGAGCACGTCAGGTGGAGGTGACAATCAATGGTATTGGTGAGCGTGCAGGTAACACGTCGCTTGAGGAAATCGCCATGATACTCCGTTGTCATAAGGACATAGATATCGACACAAACATTAATACAACGAAAATCTATCCGACAAGCAGAATGGTGTCAAGCCTTATGAATATGCCGGTACAGCCAAACAAGGCAATCGTCGGCCGTAATGCTTTTGCCCATTCGAGTGGAATACATCAGGACGGAGTGTTGAAGAATGTCAGCACCTATGAAATAATGAATCCTAAGGATGTAGGACTTGACGACAACTCAATCGTATTGACAGCACGCTCTGGTAGGGCAGCATTGAAGTATCGTCTCGGAGTACTTGGAGTAAATATCGACAGTGAGGAAGTGGTTGACAAAATATATCAAAGATTCCTTAAGCTGGCTGACCAGAAGAAAGAAGTCAACGATGACGACATACTTATGCTGGCTGGTGCCGACTCTGCAACTAATCATGCGGTGAAGCTTGACTTCCTGCAGGTTACAACGGGAATGGGAGTCAAAAGTGTAGCAAGCATCGGACTGGACATTTCTGGACAGAAGTTTGAGGAAGCCTCTACAGGTAATGGTCCCGTGGATGCTGCCATAAAGGCTTTGAAGAAGATTATACAGAAGCAGATGACTCTAAAGGAGTTCACAATCCAGGCAATCAGCAAAGGGTCTGACGATGTCGGCAAGGTTCACATGCAGGTTGAATATGACGGAAACGTTTATTACGGCTTCGGAGCCAATACCGATATTGTAACAGCTTCGGTGGAAGCATATATAGACTGTATTAACAAGTTTAGAAAATAAGTTTACGCAATGAATACATTATTTGACAAAATCTGGGATAAGCATGTCGTCCAGATGATTGAGGACGGCCCTACACAATTATATATAGACAGACTTTACTGTCATGAAGTGACATCACCGCAGGCTTTTGCCGGAATGAGAGAAAGAGGCCTCAAGTGTTTCCGTCCTGACCATATATATTGCATGCCTGACCATAATACGCCAACCCACGACCAGGACAAACCGATAGAGGACCCAGTTTCAAAGAAGCAGGTTGACACGCTATCGAAAAATGCCGCTGAATTTGGGTTGACACATTACGGAATGATGTCGAAAGACAATGGAATCATACACGTTGTTGGACCTGAGAAGGGGCTCTCACTTCCTGGAATGACGATTGTGTGCGGAGACTCCCACACATCTACCCATGGCGCTATGGGTGCTGTCGCATTCGGAATCGGAACATCGGAGGTGGAAATGGTAATGGCTTCTCAGTGCATATTGCAGCAGAAACCAAAGTCAATGAGAATAAACATCAACGGAACACTCCAAAAAGGTGTGACGGCAAAGGATGTCGCCCTGTACCTCATGTCGAAACTAACAACGTCAGGAGCAACAGGATATTTCGTCGAATACTCAGGACAGGTGGTGAAGGACATGACTATGGAAGGGCGTCTGACTCTTTGTAACCTCTCTATAGAGATGGGTGCACGTGGAGGATTCGTGGCCCCGGACGAGACTACATTCGAATACATCAAGGGACGCGAGTTTGCTCCTAAGGGTGAGGACTGGGACAAAGCCGTTGAATACTGGAAGACACTTGAGAGTGGCGAAGACGCAGTGTTCGATAGGGAACTGAATTTCGAGGCTGCTGACATTGAACCTCGTATAACCTACGGAACCAATCCGGGCATGGGTATCGGCATAACGGAAGCAATACCTACTCTTGACGAGATTGACGATGCTGGCAAGGCTTCATTTCAAAAGTCGCTCGACTACATGGGATTCGCTCCTGGAGAGAAGCTCCTCGGACATGCCATCGACTACGTGTTCCTTGGTGCATGCACCAATGGACGTATAGAGGATTTCCGTGCTTTTGCCTCAATAGTAAAGGGTAAGAAAAAGGCAGATAATGTCGTCGCATGGCTCGTTCCTGGTTCTTGGGCTGTTGACAAGCAGATACGTGAGGAAGGTCTTGACAAGATATTTGAGGAAGCTGGCTTTGCCATTCGTCAGCCGGGTTGTTCGGCTTGTCTTGCCATGAACGACGACAAGATTCCTGCAGGCAAGTATTCCGTGTCAACAAGCAACCGTAACTTTGAGGGACGACAGGGTCCCGGGTCGCGTACGATACTTGCATCACCGCTGGTGGCTGCTGCTGCAGCTGTAACAGGCAGGATTACTGACCCGAGAGAACTTATGTAAGATTGAAATATTGAAATATTGAAAGATGAAACAGAAATTTGACGTTATAACAAGCACGTGTGTTCCGTTGCCATTGGAAAATGTGGACACTGACCAGATAATACCTGCCCGTTTCCTGAAAGCCACAGACAAAGAAGGCTTTGGAGAAAATCTTTTCCGCGACTGGCGTTACAACAAGGACGGCTCGCCAAAAACGGACTTCGTACTCAACGACCCGACCTACGGTGGCTGCATACTCGTTGCAGGAAAGAACTTCGGCTCAGGGTCAAGCCGTGAGCATGCCGCATGGGCTATTGCCGGTTATGGATTCCGTGTGGTTGTCAGCAGTTTCTTTGCAGATATCCACAAGAACAACGAACTGAACAATTTTGTCCTGCCTGTGGTGGTTACAGAGCCTTTCCTCGCTGAACTTTTCCAGAGCATCAAGGACAATCCGAAGATGGAGGTGAAGGTTGACCTGCCAAACCAGACTGTCACCAACATGGCGACTGGAAAGAGTGAGAAGTTTGAAATCAACGGCTATAAGAAGCATTGTCTTATCAATGGCCTTGACGACATAGACTATCTCATCCAGAACAAAGACAAAATCGAACAATGGGAAAGCCAGAACAAGTAAGCGACTCTTCCAAACGCAGCATACAGCCTTTCATAGAGATTATGGACTGCACGTTGCGTGACGGGGAGCAAACAAGTGGCGTCTCGTTTTTGCCACACGAGAAACTGATGATTGCCAGAATGTTGCTCAGGGATGTCAATGTTGACCGTATAGAGGTGGCGTCGGCGAGGGTTTCTGAAGGCGAAAAGGATGCCGTGTCAATGATTTGTCGATATGCGCGTCAGATAGACATGCTCGAAAAAGTTGAGGTACTGGGCTTTGTTGATGGTACACAATCGATAGACTGGATTGAAGAGTGTGGCGGAAAGGTGATAAACCTCTTGGCCAAAGGTTCGTTGAAACACTGTACGCAGCAACTCGGAAAGACAGTCAAGGAACATATTGAGGACATAAAGCAGTCGATAGACTATGCTACAAGCAAAGGCATAAGTGTCAACCTTTATCTTGAGGACTGGAGTAACGGAATGAAGGACTCTCCAGAATATGTCTATGAGATGGTAGATGCACTGTCAAAAACCAAAATACGACGTTTTATGTTGCCAGATACCCTTGGCATTATGAACCCTCTTCAGGTGATAGAGTTCTTCCGAAAAATGAGAAAGAGATATCCTGACGCACACTTTGACTTCCATGCCCACAACGATTATGACCTTGCTGTCAGTAATTCGCTCGCTGCAGTGTTAAGTGGGGCAAAGGGACTACACGTCACGGTTAACGGTCTTGGCGAAAGATGTGGCAATGCGCCTTTGTCGAGTGTGCAGGTAATCCTGAAGGACCAGTTTAACGCAAAGACAAGTATCGACGAAAGCAAGCTCAACGACATTAGCCGTATGGTTGAGGGTTATTCGGGCATTGCCGTAGCTCCAAACCAGCCCATCATTGGCGACAATGTGTTTACACAGGTTGCGGGAGTGCATGCAGACGGTGACAACAAGAACAACCTTTACTGCAATGACCTTGTACCGGAGCGTTTTGGACGCAAACGTGAATATGCACTTGGCAAAAACAGTGGAAAAGCAAATATAGCCCGAAACCTTCAGGAACTGGGACTCGAACTGACGCCGGAGCAGACGAAGAAGGTGACAAAAAGAATAACGGAACTTGGCGACAGAAAGGAAATAGTCACTCAAGATGACCTGCCGTTCATCGTCAGTGACGTATTGAAGCATGACGCACCGGAGGATAAGGTCAAACTGGTGAGCTATATGGTTTCATCAGCATACGGTCTGAAACCTCTAGCAAGCATCAAGGTTGAGATAAACGGAAAACAATATGAATCAGACTCGACAGGAGACGGTCAGTACGATGCCTTTGTAAAAGCTTTGAGGAAAATATACCGTGAATACCTAAATCGTACCTTCCCCATCTTGGCAAACTATGCGGTCAGTATTCCGCCTGGTGGTCGTACTGATGCACTTGTACAGACCGTCATCACATGGCAGAACGGTGACAAACTCTTTCGTACCCGCGGACTTGATGCTGACCAGACGGAGGCGGCAATCAAAGCTACTTTCAAGATGTTGAATATCATTGAGAACTAAGTAGTTGAATATATAGAAACATTAACAAATAAAGATATGAAATTAAAAATTGCAGTTCTTGCAGGCGACGGTATAGGACCGGAGATCATGGAACAAGGTGTTGCCGTGATGAGCGCTGTAGCAGAAAAATTTGGACATGAAGTGGAATACAAGGAAGCTCTTTGTGGAGCTCATGCCATCGATGAGGTAGGCGACCCGTTCCCAGAGGAAACATACAGGACGTGTGAGGAGGCTGATGCAGTGCTATTCGCATCGGTCGGTGACCCGAAGTTTGATAATAACCCTTCGGCAAAGGTGCGTCCGGAACAGGGACTTCTTGCCATGCGCAAGAAACTCGGACTGTTTGCCAACATTCGACCGGTAACCACCTTTGACTGTCTTGTACATAAGTCTCCGCTGAAAGATGAAATCGTACGTGGAGCTGACTTTATCTGCATCCGTGAGCTTACTGGCGGAATGTATTTCGGAAAGAAGCAGGAACCTACGGTTAATGAGAATGGCGTAGAGGATGCACTAGACACTAACTACTACAGCCGTCCAGAGGTTGAGCGCATCATGAAGGTCGCTTACCAGTATGCCCGTCAGCGTCGTAAGCACCTGACTGTAGTTGACAAGGCAAACGTGTTGGCTTCAAGTCGTCTTTGGCGTAAGGTGGCACAGGAAATGGCGCCTCAGTATCCTGACGTGGAGACTGACTACATGTATGTTGACAATGCTGCCATGCGTATGATTCAGGAGCCGAAGTTCTTTGACGTGATGGTGACGGAGAACACCTTTGGTGATATACTCACTGACGAAGGTTCTTGCATTACAGGTTCCATGGGACTTCTTCCTTCTGCTTCAACAGGAAGCTCGACTCCTGTGTTTGAACCTATTCATGGTTCATGGCCACAGGGCAAGGGACTGAATATCGCTAACCCATTGGCTCAGATTTTGTCTGTGGCAATGCTATATGAATACTTTGACCTTAAGGAAGAGGGCGCTCTCATTCGTAAGGCTGTTGACGCTTCGCTTGACGCAAATGTACGAACTCCGGAAATTCAGGTTGAAGGTGGGGAGAAATACGGTACAAAGGAAGTGGGTGCCTGGATTGTTGATTTCATAAAAAACAATTGACAGTGACATTCAAAGTCCTTGCCATAATCATAGCTGTGTCATTGTTGGGAGGTTTATGTGTCCATGCACAGACCTCTCAACAGTGGCGTGACTCCCTCTCTGTATTGAGCAAGCAGATATCTCAAGAGCCTTATTCTTCAGACCTTTATTTGCGAAAGGCAGCAGTCAATATTGAATTGCAGCAGTGGGACTATGCCCATCAGACATATACAGAAGTGTTGAAACACGAGCCGACGAATCTTGCAGCACTGTATTATCGTGGTTTTGTCAATGGCAAGATGAGACGCTACGACTTGGCATCTGCCGATTACAAAACGTTTCTGACATATGCGCCGACAAACATTGAGGCTCGGTTGGGACTTGCCTACACTCTTGTCAAGCGTGGCAAACGTTTTGATGCTCTAGACCAATATAACACAATAGTTGAACAACATCCTGACAGTGCTGTGGCTTATGCCTCCAGAGCTTGCTTGGAGGAGGATATGGGGCAATATGATACGGCTCTTTTTGATTGGGAAAAAGCTATCAGCCTGTCACCTTCAAACAATGACTATCTGTTGTCAAAAGCCAACCTGCTTGTGAAAATGAACCATAAGTCAGATGCCAGAAAATGTATTAATGAACTGCTTCAAAGGGGCGTAGCACGTGCCGATATTGAAGAATTATTGAAGTTATGTAAATAACCCCTTCTGTTATGGGAAAAAGAATGGATATGTGGGAAGAAAACTACGAAGTGATTTGGAATTTTGCAAGTGAAAATCATCGTGGGCCTTCCCGTCATCGTATTGAAGAACACAATATGCTCAACTGGTTGAAATATAACCGAAAAATTATGAATAAGGGTGAACTAGATGAATATAGAAAAAAGAAACTTTTGGAACTTGTAGGACTGATTCACTCTTTCAAAAGGGTGAACCAATACTGTTAGTGTAATTAATCGCATATTTCCCTTATGTAATGCGGCCAGTCTTCCTCGCCGATGTTTGGAGCAAAAGTGAATCCCTCGTAAGAGAAGGAGCAAAGGTCGGCTGGGGTAGTGACTTGATGCTCCAGAATGAAACGCGTCATGGCTCCACGGCATGATTTTGCCCATACCGCTTGCATCTTCAGCAAACCGTTTTTCTGTCTGACATAAAAGAGAGGATGGATGACACGGACTTCCTGTAATACACGTTGCCAGTCGAAAAGGTTTTCGTATTCTTCCGTTGAAAGATGAAGTAGAACACCATCGTCTGCTTTCACACTGTTGATGAGCGTTTCGGTAAGCAGATTGCGCCAATATTGGTTTATTGGTTTGCCGTTGGCTGATGGCAGATGAACGCAATGTTCCATACGATAAGGTACAACAGCGTCCATAGGACGTAGCAGACCATAGAGAAAACAGGTTATCCAAAGGTGGCTTTGGGCAAAGTGTAGAGCCTCCTCGTTGAGTGTTGAAGCGCGTAAATGTTTATATGCCTGACCGTTGTAAGCCAACAGGGCAGGCATCTTCTCTGATGTGAAAAAGTCTTGATAGCGTTGCCAATTCTCAACTGCGAGTTTTCGGCTACAATCGAGTTCGCGTTCCAATGTGTCTATGTCCATTGTTGCCATTTCCAAGGCAATCCTGTTTGACGTTTCTTGAAACATTGGCTTGCTCCAAGGCGTTCTTTCCGCCTTTGTGAACATTATCTTTGCATTAGCTAATATTATTTGCATCTTTTTGACATGAATGCTATTTTACTTCAGTTTCTGAAAAATAGTGGTCGCGGAGGGGCTTTGTCACTTTGTCACCAGTGAGATTAATGTCATGCTTTAGCCGGATATCCTGTGATGATGCCCCAATTTTCAGCGTGAATCGGCCTGGGACAAGATTCCACTGCCTGTTGGTTTCATGTGAGAAATATCCCAACTGGTCGGTAAATATTTTGGCTGTCACTGTTTTCGTCTCTCCTGCCTTTAGCGTTATGCGGGTGAATCCCTGTAGCTGGATGGGACGTATGTTTTGATTCCTTGAAGTAGGGGAGATATATATCTGTGCAATCTCGTCAGCATCCACTTTCCCAGTGTTGGTCACATCGAATGACAGAGTGAACGACTCGTCAGTAGTCTTTATCGTGTTATCCATCTTCATGTTGTCGTATTTAAACGATGAATAGCTCATTCCGTAGCCGAACGGCCATGCCACCCGACTGTCCTTTTCTGTTGACGTGTTGTAGCAAATAGGTTCATTGAGTTCCACATTGGGATAGCTGACACATAGCTTTGCAGAGGGTGAAACTTTGCCATAAAGAATATCTGCAATGGCATGACCACCTTCTTCTCCGGGATACCAAGCCTGAATAATAGCTGCCAGGCGGTCGGCAATGTTTGAGATTATTTGTGCGCGTCCTCCAAACATTATGAGAATGACGGGCTTCCCTGTTGCAATAAGTTCTTCGACATACTGTTCCTGACTGCCTGGAAGTCGAAGTCCCTGTCGGTCGCGGTTTTCTCCACAAAGCATGACGTTCTCCCCCATGGCAGCAATAATGACATCAGCTTCCTTTGCCATTTTCAGAGCCTCTTCCCGGTCAGCCTTTTCGCCAGAATCAACTTTTCGGTGTAAAAGTTTATATTCCCATGCACGTTGGTCTCCACTGACATTGAATTTTGTCTCAATCTCTTCTGTCCAGTCGCAACCACGTGAGTAACTTACGTCTGTTCCATTTGGCTTCCGTACTTTCATTCCTTCAAGCAGTCTAACGATGTGTGGATGGTCAAGGTCGTCAACCACTCCTTTCCAAAAATATGCCATCGATGGGAAACTGTAGTCGCCGCACATAGCCCATGGGGAGTTGGCATTAGGACCTGTAACAAATATGCGCTGATTGCCTTTTAAGGGCAGGATGCCATTGTTTTCCAATAGTACAACTGACTGCGTGGCAATATTGTAAGCGGTTTGTCGTTCTTCATTGCTGTCAAGGGTTATTCTTTCTTTGCTGTATAGATAGGCGTCAGAATCGAAAAGACCAGCATGGAACTTGTATCGTAGCACATCCTTTACCGCTCTTTCGAATGCCGCTTGACTGACGGTGCCATTGTCAAGCCCCTCCTGAAGGTATTTGTAGTTGTCGCCATGAGGGAAATCGACATCGTTTCCGGCATTAATAGCTGCAGTAGCTTTTTCAAGTGGTGTCGAAAGCCCGGGAATTTGGTCAATGGCAGTATAGTCGCTGACCACTATTCCGTCAAATCCGAGATAACCGCGAAGTATATCGGTGAGAATCCAATGATTTGCAACACAGTTGGTGTCCTTGACAGCGTGATAGCCGGGCATGAGTGCTCGACAGCCTTCGAGCCTAATCATTGTTTCGTGTGGCAGGATGATTTCCTCCATCAATTCCTTTTCTTTGGCATCGCCACCGCCACCGTATCCAAGATAATGTTTTGCACACGCTCCAACACCTTTCTTCAGGTCACCTTGTTGTAAGCCCCTAACGAAAGCTGTTCCCAGTACGGCAGAGAGGTAAGCATCCTCACCATACGACTCTTCCAAACGGTTGAATCCAGGGTTCTTCACAACGTCAACCATAGGTGAAAGCGAAAGTATTCCGCCCATTTTCCTTAGGTTAATGCTTGTCTGTAAAGTCTTTTGTTCCGCCAGGATGGGATTGAATGAGCAAGCCTGCCCAATCTGTTGTGGATAGATGGTTGCATCCTTTGTGTTTATTCCAGAGAGCACTTCCTCATGAAACAGAGCGGGAATGCCATTGGGGGTATTATGGATAAGCCAGTCCTGAACGGCGGCTACACGGTCACGCAAAACATTCGCGTCAGTAGGCTTTTGGCTTGCATATTGAGAGAAATGTCCAATGCCGAAAGGTATCAGTTTGCGGCATTGTGCAGTGTCCAGGTGTCCATTCGTATCGAAAAGCCCATCCATATATGTGCTCCGCAATTGTGCGATGCGTTCTTCTTGCGACATACTTTCGTATAACGCATCTACCTGTTGGTCGATAGTCATATTGCTGCTACAATTAGTGAGTAATAATGATGAACCAATGATTGCTGCTATTTTAACTGTGTTAAAGGTTTGCATATTATCAGAAAGTGTAACCGAGAGTCAGCAATAGCTGGTGGCGCTTGTCGCTGACCTTTGATGTTTCAGGCATTCGTGGGCTGTTTTCTCCTGCGATTTTGTAGATATTATAATAAGGTGTGAAATTGCCGTTGCTGGTGCTGTATTGATAAGCAAGGTCAATGTTGAATTTGTCAAATCGGTAGCCTGCTCCTGCAGTCACTCTATAGGTAGATTCCCAATTAGTGTATGCTGTACCGGTGATAGCGTTACCGACAGAGTTAATGTCGCAAGGTTTATTACCGTTTTTCTCATACATTGGCGACAAGTAGTTGAAGCCGAGACGCACGGCAAACGATGGGTCGGGGCGCAGTTCTGCTCCTAACTTAAGCGTGGATACAGCCTTGAGAGTCTTGTCCGTATGGTTGTTCATGGCGTGGTCGCTTGAGCTTGTCTCGTAACCATAATAGTCGTAGCCATCAATTTCACGTGAGTCAGTCTTGCCGTAGTCTGCAAATTCATAGGTTGCACCGAGGGCGAGCATGTTACCGATGGTATGTCCGAGGCTGGCGGTAAATTTCCATGGAGTATTAAGCCTGAAGTTGTAATCATATTCAAGACTACCGTCAGCTTCTTCCAGCGTATTATTCTTGTTATTGTATTCACCGCAGTATAGTGTAGTGAAATTGTTGATATGAAGGTCGTAGAACGTAGGTGTTGCTACAGACAGACCTATGCGGAAAGGACTTTCTTCAACAGGGCGGAATATGATACCTGCCTTGATGTCGAATCCAGATCCTGTTATGCGGTTCTCGTCGATAACATTACTATAGTTTCCGTTACTGCCTTCTTCGAGATAGTCGTCAACGGAATTGAAGTGAACATCGTGGATGCCTACTGTCAGTCCGAGATAAACCCGATCGTTGAGGTTTCCGCTGATGTTGAGGTCATATTTGCCAATATATCCAGACTGGTGGCTAACCATGTCGTATGTTTGTCTTGGATAGCAATTCCAGTATTCTCCTTTTTCGTCAAGTTCGTAGCACATGAGATTTGAGTACAGCCAGTCTAATTGGCTGAATTTTAAGCTATTGGAATAAATCATGTTGTTGTCAATATCGACATTAAACACTCCGCTTGCTCCTTTCCCGGCTGTAATCACATTCTGAGCACCGTCGTTAGTAGAACCGAATGCGTTGAGGAGCTGGTTGAAATCCCGCTCTTTCGTATAATTGACGGCAAAGTTTAGGAATGACTTTCGTCCTGTCCTCATACTATAAACAAAGCCTGCCTGGTCAAAGCTGGCGTGTGTCTTGTCTTTCCCTGTGATGTTTGGTGCGTCCTGTTGTGAAACGAGTCCGAACGAGACGTTAACTGCAGAGTGCCGGAACATTCCAATGCCTGCCGGGTTTGTGCTGATGGTTGAGATGTCAGCGCCAAGTGCTTCCATGGCTCCACCCATACCTACATAACGGGCAGTGCCATTAAGTTCCGGCTTAACGAGATTGGCGTTCATATATGTCTCTTGTGCAGCCGATGACATCGCAAAAGTGGCAAGGGCTGCAATGATAGTATTTCTTTTCATTTTTATCATATCGTTAATAATTCAACAATTATGTTTCCCAATTATCGTCTTCCTCCCATACGTACACCGCCGCCGGTGCTTCTAATTCCACCGCCACTACTGAACGAACGGCTGCTGCCGCTTGAAAATGAACCAGAATTGCGGTTGCCGAACGACGAAGAGTTGCTAAATGAATTCTGACGGTTGTCGTTGGAACGAACACCGTTATAGGAGCGCTGGTCGTAGTTGTTTTTTGACCGAAGGCTGCGGTCGGCAGAACGGCTTATGTTACGATTGATTGTATTGTTTCGGTCGCGACGCGCGATGTCGCGTCCGACGGTGTTGATGCTTGCCCGGTCGAAGCGAGTGTTTACAAATCGTTCACGTTCAGAATATCTGTGACTACCGCCGCCGACTCCAACGTATATTGGGTGATAATAACCTCCCCATCCATAACCGTAATACCACGGGTCATACCAGCCGTACCATCCTCCATACCAACTGTTATACATCCATGGGTCATACCATCCATACCATGATGAATAGTACCATGGGTCGTAGAAAGTGCTCCATCCGTACCATCGGTTGAAACGTCCGTCGGTATAGCCATGCCAGTAAGCATTTCGGCAGTCGTAGTCGTCCCATCGTGATAGGCTTCTCGTACATTTGTAGTCTTCTTCTGTAACAGTAGCGAGTGAGTCCGGGTATTTGCCTTTCACTGCTTCAAAGCTAATAACGTCGTATGCCGTTGTGTCGTTTGCAGCACTGTCGTTACTGATTATTTCCACCTTGCTCTTCAGCCTACGGTTGTACTCGTCGACATCACGACTGCTACCGCAGTAGTATGTGTCTTTAGGCATACCGTATTTTTCAGAGCTTTTTTTTACATTTGCCTTTGTTGGTACAAAGTACATGTCGTCCTGTGCCGAAATGGTATTAGGCAGCACAAGTGCCATAATAGCAATAATAATATTTTTTTTCATAGTTTCTCCTTCTTTTGTTATTCTGATCTGCAAACTTACAAATATTTTTCGAAAGATATCTTGAATAAGTACACAAATAGTGTTAAAAGGAAAAGAAATTAACCTTTAATGATTGAAAAAGTTTGTTTTTACCGATTTTTTGGGATAATTTTGCAAGATAAAACAATAATACGATATATGATAAATTTTCCTTTGGCAAAGATTAACCTTGGTCTTAATGTTGTCAGCAAAAGACCTGACGGATATCATGACCTTGAGACGGTGTTTTATCCAGTAGCCATCAGGGATGCCTTGGAGGTATTCCCAATGGACCTGCAGTTTCCTTCCTCTGTGGCTTGCGACCTGAAGGTAACGAATATCACAATAGAGGGTGAGGAACAAAAGAATCTCGTTGTAAAAGCCTACAACCAGTTGGCGGCTGACTATGATTTACCTCGTGTTCATGCTCATCTTTTCAAATCCATTCCTACTCAGGCGGGAATGGGCGGCGGTTCAAGTGACTGTGCATATATGATTCTTGCGTTGAATGAAATGTTCCATTTGGGAATGTCGGTTGAGGAAATGATTGGCCGTGCGGCGAGACTTGGTGCTGATTGTCCATTCTTCATCTTGAGTCGCCCTGCATACGCAGAGGGAATAGGTGAACGTCTTGAGCCGGTTGACTTGTCGTTGAAAGGATATTGGTTAGTGGTTGTCCGACCGGACATTCCCGTTTCGACGCGTGAGGCATTTTCATTGATAAAGCCTTGTCCCACAATTAAGAAATGTCGTGAAGTCATAAAGCAACCGATTAGTACTTGGCGTGACGATTTGATCAACGATTTTGAGAAGAGTGTATTTGCACTTCATCCTGAGATTGGAATAATAAAGCAACGTCTTTATGACTGTGGGGCTGTTTACTCTTCCATGAGTGGCAGCGGTAGCAGCGTGTTTGGTATTTTCAATGAAATTATCGACTTGTCTTCAGAGTTTGAAGGCATGTTTTGCAGAACAGTGGAATTAGATTGAGCGAAATTCAGAATGCTAACTGCATGAATATGGGGAAGTGGTCTGAATAGGTCATCGGCAGCTTGTAGTACTTTACTCCCTTAAGCTCTTTATCGTGGAAGATGTAGTCGATACGCACTTTCTTGTTTCCCCTGAAGGTATTCATAAAACCGCTTCCGCATTCTTTGAAACCGTCAACCATATTCCCGAGCATGGTGTTATACACAAAGGAGTAGGGGACGTCATTGAAATCGCCGCATACGATACATGGTAAATCGCTGTTTCTAACCTCATTAGCAACCATGGTTGCCTGTCCAGCTCTAATGATCATTCCGAGAGTGTAGTTCCCGTAAATGGCGTTTATCAAAGAGTTGGTTTCTACGGTCTGGCCTCGTTGTATCATCTTTCCTGCTTGATGCAATGTGCGATTGAATCCTGTTGTTTCAAGGTGTGCGTTGATGACGCGTATTTTTTTGCCTTTTATATCAACGTCAGCCCACATGGCGCTGTTATTCGTTTGTTCAAACTCCATCGTCTTTGATGTTTTTATCGGATAACGACTGAAGATAACCATGTCTGCCATTCCAGTTGCGTGGTAAGGGAAGAAGTCCTTGTAGATGTCGGTGTTTTTTACATCGCCAACTTCATTGTTGTACTCTTGAAGGCACAATATGTCAACACGTTCTCTTTTCATTTCTGCGAGGATGTCATGAGCTATGAATGAAGCAGCTTCTCGCCCAAAGCGTGCAACGTTGTAAGTAGCTATCTTGAAGTTGTCTTGTGTGGGATTGTCGTCAGGGGTTGGACGAAGCTGGTATAGGGTTCCGAGATAAGGAATGCATGAAAGAATAGTGATGGCTGGAAGTGAACATATTATCCAGTGGCGCATGATGAGCCAATAGATGAGCATAACAATGTTGGCGGCTATTAGGAGTGGCAATACGTAAACAAGCATTGCCGATGCAGTGTGCCCCACGGGGTTGCTGTCACCTCCGAAGAGTCCAACGAATGTGAATATTGACAGTACGAGCTGAAGTATGAGAAACATCAGCGAAAAATACCTTTTTACTGCAAGCTTTCCCATGTTCTGTAAGAAATTATGTCTTTGTTATTATTATTTTTTATAGGTGTATCTTTCAAGTGTAGCGAGAAACTCTTCCACTTTGAATGGCTTGGCTATGAAGTCATCGCAACCAGCGTCCTTGGCCATTTTGATGCTGTCTTCCAGAGCGTATGCGCTAAGGGCTATCACAGGAACATTTGGGTTGACTTCCTTGATGATACGTGTGGCGTCAATGCCATCCATGTCAGGCATTCTGATATCCATAAGTATTAGGTCTGGGTTTTCGTCCTCGTTCATGGTAACTGCTTCAACGCCATTGCGTGCTCGTATTAGTCTATACCTGTTTGCAAGCACGTTCTTCACCAATTCATAGTTGCATTCCTCGTCTTCAGCCACGAGTATAAGCTTAAGTTTGCTTGCGTCGCCTATCGGTGCAGTGCGTAATGTGCGCGTGATAATCGGGTTGGTTTTGGTGGTTTCCGTGGTTGCGAAAGTACCTTCGAAAGGAAGGACGAATGTGAATGTCGAACCTTTTCCCAATGTTGAGCGTACACCGATTTTTCCTCCGAGTTTCTCAACAATAATCTTGCTTAGTGGCAAGCCGAGTCCGAAACCGTTCTTTGTCTCAGCGTCTTTAGATACGTAAGTATGGAAAATCGTTTCAAGGTCTTCTGGCGCAATGCCGGAACCAGTATCGCTGACATAGAATACGACTTGGTTGTTTGTCTCGTCAACTTTGTAACCGTATGTTATGCCTCCGTTCTGAGTGTGCTTTAGTGCGTTGCTTATCAGGTTGCAATACACTTGCGTCAGACGGTTAGGGTCGGTTTTCAGAAGTACAGCCTTTGAAGGTTTTTCAGCCTTGAAATATAAATTATCAGGGCATCTGAATTTGAAAATCTGCTTTATATTATCGCAAATCTCGTTGAGGTTGCTTAGTGTGAGCTTCATTGTTATTTCACCAGACTCGACTCTTGAGAGGTCAAGAATCTCGTTGATGAGTGCAAGCAGTCTGCTGTTGTTGCTTTCTACGATTTCCAGGAATTTCATTCTTTCTTCTGCCGAGTCAGTCTCTGCGATGACACGTGAGAAGCCCTCGATGGCGTTGAGCGGAGTTCTTATCTCATGGCTCATGTTGGCAAGAAATAGTGATTTCATTTTGCTTGCCTTTTCTGCTTTCTCGATTTTTTCCTTGTAGTCCTTGAGTTTCAGTAGGGCTACGTCGCGCTGTCTGGAGGCTTCGGCAGCTTCCAGTCTTGCTTTTTCAAGTTCGGCTTTGAGTCTTAGAATTGTTTCGCTCTGTGTCATAATTGTATATTTATGGAAATCGCGGCAAAGTTACGAAAAATTTCCCGAAACCCAAAAGCTTTTCTTCGTTTTTTTTATGCCCTTTTTGATTTTTCCCACGTTCCACCCTGTTTTTTTGCTAAATAGGCAATTCCTTTGAACACGTTCATATTCATAAAGAGGAAATAGTAGGCTATGTACAGCAGTCGGTTGTGTTTCCCTTTTGCTGTGAGAACCATGCCAGCGGCAGCAGAGAAGTAGAACATCAATTGGAGAATCCAGATTGTGGTGTAAAATGTTCCTGCATTGGAAATAACGAGAATCACGTTAAGAGGAATTAGCATGATGAGGGCTATAGGAGTGACGGTCCAGCGCAATACCCGGTGAGAAACGAACTGGAACGATGTGAGGGGGTATTTAATGGGGTTCATCAGTTTTTTCAGTCGCCAGCAGCTCTGTAGTCCACCGGCAGCAATACGTTTTTTGCGTTTGCTTTCTTCTTTGAGGTTTGTTGACCCGTTCTCCATTGCGTAGGCTTCACTTGTGTAAGCTATTCGGTAGCCCCTGCTGAGTATGTTCATGGAGAGTATGAAATCGTCGAGCAGAGTGTCTTCTGGCATTTCCTCATATAGTGCAGAACGTATGGCACATAGTTCGCCTGCAGCACCCATGGCAGAGTTGAGTTCTGAGTCAAGACGTTTTAATGTGCTTTCGTATTTCCAATATAGTCCTTCTCCTTCTGCAGCCTGGTTGCCGTTGTGTGCCACTACACGCTTCTCACCCGCAACGCAACCCACTTTCGGATCAGCCATTTCCTTTACGATTATTGTTATGGCTTCGCTGTTGAGCATGGTGTTGGCATCTGTCATTACGACAATGTCGGTATAGACTTCCTTTATTCCGTGGTTGAGTGCGGCTGTTTTCCCCTTTCTTTCAGGCCTAAAGGCGACTGACACTTCGGGGTATTGTTTTAGTAGTTGGTTTGTGGAGTCGTTGCTGCCGTCGGTCACCCAAAGTATATGTAGTTTTTCCTTTGGGTAGTCAAGGGCTTTAGTGTTGTTCATTTTTTTTTCTACTATGTCCTCTTCGTTGTATGCGCAAACCATGAGTGTTACATCGGGTAGGCACTCATTGTTGAAGAAGCCTCGATTGTAATGGCCAAACAGCCTTTTTGTCTTCACCATAAGATAAAGCACAATGCCGTAGCCAAGATATGTGTAAATCACGAGGAATAAGCAGAACAAGAAAACTGTTGCCATAATGATGTAGAGTGAAGCGTTTTCAAACGAATAATGAAGAGTGAAGATTGTTCTTCTTCACTCTTCATTTACTTACTTGGTCTCAATTTCTTCTTTCATGTCAATAAAGTTTCCTTTACGGTCATAGAATTCGTACTGCAGGAAAGCGAGTTTTTGTGAAGGGACTATTGTCACGCCAATTCCGTATTTCATCTGCCATTTTCTTTTCAAAGAGATGAACCCCTGGTTAATGTAGGCAGCCACGTAAGGGTGGACGTGTAGTCTGAACTTCTTTATTCCAATTTTGTTGACCAATTGGTCAATCTTGCTTTCGAGCTGGTCGGTGAAAAGGATGCTCGACTTTATCTTTCCTCGTCCGAAGCATGTGGGACATGTTTCTTCCACGTTTACGTCCATAGCGGGTCTGACGCGCTGTCTTGTAATCTGCATTAGCCCGAATTTGCTGAGTGGCAGAATGTTGTGCCGTGCTCGGTCTTTCTGCATGTTTTTGCACATCCGTTCGTAGAGCATCTGCCGGTCTTCCGCTAGGTTCATGTCAATGAAATCGACTACGATGATTCCTCCCATGTCTCGCAGTCTAAGTTGTCTTGCAAGTTCATCGGCAGCTCCAAGGTTGACCTCGAGCGCGTTTTGCTCTTGTCCGTTTTCCGAACGTGTGCGGTTGCCGCTGTTTACATCGACGACGTGCAGTGCTTCCGTGTGTTCGATGATGAGGTAAGCTCCACGCTTATAGTTTACTGTTTTCCCGAACGACGACTTCATTTGCTTTGTAACGTTGAAGTTGTCGAAGATAGGTACAGTGCCGTTGTATTTCTTCACTATATCGACCTTGTCGGGTGCGATAAGGCTGACATAGTCCCTTACTTGATTGTAAATGTCATCGTCGTTAACGTGTATTCCGTCGTAGGTAGGGTTGAAGAGGTCTCTAAGCAGCGCTACTGCCCTGCTGGTTTCTTCAAAGACAATCTGTGGTCGGGCGGTGGTTTTCTGTACCTGCTTGATGGCCTCCTCCCATCTTTTTAGGAGTACTTTCATTTCCGCGTCGAGTTCAGCTACTCTTTTCCCTTCCGCCGATGTTCTTACGATGACTCCGAAGTTCTTCGGTGTGATACTTTGGATGAGTTGCTTGAGTCTTGTCCTTTCTTCCCCTTTTTTTATTTTAGAGGAGACGGACACCTTGTCATAGAAAGGCATCAGTACCATGTATCTTCCTGCAAAGCTTAGTTCGCAGGTCAGTCGTGGACCTTTTGTCGAGATTGGCTCTTTTACGATTTGCACGAGCACTTCCTGTCCGACCTTTAGCGTGTTTTGCACGCTTCCGTCCTTCTTTAGGTCAGGCAGTCGTGTAGCTTTTGCAAAAGGGAACAGTTTTTTTCTGTCGCTTTGTACCTGTTTAAGGTATTTTTCGTACGAGCTGTATTGAGACCCTAAATCAAGATAGTGCAGGAACGCATCCCTTTCGAAACCGACGTCGACGAAGCATGCGTTCAGTCCTGGCATAAGTTTTTTTACTTTTGCCACATAGATATTTCCAACCGAGAAAGATGCCGACCTTGGCTCGTCCTGGTATTCCACCAGGCTTTTGTCTTCGAGCAGTGCGATAGATATCTGTTTCGGCTGTACGTCGATGATTACTTCGCTTGTCATATCTGTTTTAGGGTTTTCATTTGTTTGAAGTGGGGTAGTTGTATGTACCCCACTATTTTTTGATACAAAAAGGGTGCGCTAACTCATCTCTCTCTTGATGTGAAATTGTCAGCACACTCCTCTCATTCCTTGCTGATGAACAGAGTTCGGCAGAGCCGTTGTTTTTTTACTTGCTCTTGTGTCTGTTCTTTCTCAGTCTCTTTTTTCGCTTGTGAGTGGCCATCTTGTGACCCTTCTTTTTCTTTCCGTTTGGCATTGCTTAAGAAATTTTAATATTATTACTAATGTTTACTGTTGCATTTTTGCTACGAAGCTCTTTGAAGGCTTGAATGCCGGGAAATCATGAGCTTCAATAATGATAGTTGTCTGTTTTGAGATATTGCGTGCTGTCTTCTGCGCGCGATGTTTAACGATGAAGCTACCGAAACCACGCAGATAGACATCTTCCTTTCTTACTGCGAGGCTTTGCCTAACCTCTTCCATGAATGCTTCAACAGTTGCTGATACAGCTTTTTTGTCAAGACCTGTGTCTGCCACGATCTTGTCGATCATTTCTGCTTTTGTCATTGTATGTTTATATCTATTTGTTATGTTATTTTATCTTTGGAAATCATTTCGGACTGCAAATATACTGATTTTCAGTGATAAACGGAAATTTATTTTGTATTTTTTTAGAAAAAAAACGAATATTCCGTGTAAATTGCACCCTTTTACACTGTTTTTGGGACTTACACATATTTATATATACGTGAAAGTCCCAAAAAAGTGAGTGTTCCGTTTTTTGACTATTGTAGTCTTTTTTTTATTTCATCTGTGAAGTGATACGTCCTTTCACTTTGTCAACATATGCGTCAATGACAGCTACCGCGGTGATGTTCACTACTTCTCGAACGCTGCTTCCGAAGTCGATGAAGTGGATTGGCTTGTTCAGTCCCATCTGGATAGGACCGATGATTTCCACGTCTGTGTTCATTGCCTGCAGCATTTTGTAGGACGAGCGTGCACTGGTGAGGTTAGGGAATATCAGGGTATTGACATCCTCGCCGTATAGTTTGCTGAACGGATACGTGCTGTCTCTCATTTCTCGGTTCAGCGCGAATCCTATCTGTATTTCACCGTCGATCAGCATTGAAGGGTCTTCCTGTTGCAGTCTTGCCACGGCTTGGCGTACTTTTTGCGTGCCCTCTGTGTTGTCAGAACCGAAGTTGGAGTGGCTTATCATAGCCACGACAGGCTTCTCGTTGAAGAATCTGACGGCAGTGGAGCTGAGTTTCGCAAGGTCAACGAGCACGTCGGTTGTCGGGTTCTGGTTAATCAGCGTGTCGGCGATGAACAGGGGGCCGCGTGCGGAGTTTATGATGTGCATGGTTCCGAAGTTGTTGTATTCCGGACGTATGCCGATGATTTCCTTTGCCACCTTAATTGTGTTGGAATATTTTGTGTAAAGGCCGGTGATAAATGCGTCAGCCTCTCCTGTCTCAACCATCATCATTCCGAAGTAGTTGCGCTCAAACATCTTGTCGTTGGCTTCCTGGTAGGTATAGCCGTCGCGTTGGCGTTTCTGGGTGAGTATGCGTGCGAAACGTTCACGGCGTTCTGCCTCGCGGTCGTGTCTCAGGTTGATAATCTCGATACCCTCAAGGCTGAGGTCAAGCTCCTTGGCGAGCTTTACGATGCGTTCGTCGTTGCCGAGAAGTATGGGCTGGCATATGCCCTCGGCTTTTGCCTGGACGGCAGCCTTAAGCATTGTCGGGTGTATTCCTTCGGCGAAAACTACGCGCTGAGGATGGCTTCGTGCTGTGTCATATAGCTTTTGCGTAAGTTTTGTTTCTTGTCCGAGAAGCTCGCGTAGGCTGTTCTTGTATTCTGCCCAGTTTGTAATCGTCTTGCGTGCCACACCGCTTTCTATTGCAGCCTTTGCTACTGCCGCAGACACTTCGGTTATGAGTCGTGGGTCAACAGGTTTTGGGATGAAATAGTCGGGTCCGAAGGTCAGGTTGTTGACGTGATAGACATCGTTGACAACGTCTGGCACAGGTTGTTTTGCAAGGTCGGCAATGGCATGCACGGCAGCCATTTTCATTTCCTCGTTGATGGCCGAAGCGTTAACGTCAAGGGCGCCTCGGAAGATGTACGGGAATCCGATGACATTGTTTATTTGGTTGGGATAGTCAGAGCGTCCTGTTGACATGAGCACGTCGGGACGGCTGTCCATTGCATCCTCGTAACTGATTTCCGGCACGGGGTTAGCGAGTGCGAACACGATGGGCTGTTCTGCCATGGAGCGTATCATGTCCTTTGTCAGGACATTTCCTTTGGAGAGTCCCACGAACACGTCGGCTCCCTTGACGGCTTCTTCGAGTGTGTGTATGTCTCTTCGTTCAGTAGCGAAGAACTTCTTTTGTTCGGTAAGGTTTGGGCGGTCGCTGGTTATGACGCCTTTAGAGTCGAGCATTACGATGTTTTCCTTTTGTGCTCCCAGTGCCATGTATAGTTTGGTGCAAGAGATGGCAGCTGCTCCTGCTCCGTTGACCACGATTTTTACTTTTGCGATGTCCTTACCGTTTACCTCAAGTGCGTTTTTTAGTCCAGCAGCAGAAATGATGGCAGTACCGTGCTGGTCGTCGTGCATTACAGGTATGTCGAGAGTCCTCTTGAGTCTTTCCTCTATGTAAAAACACTCAGGTGCCTTTATGTCCTCAAGGTTGATGCCACCGAATGTGGGTGCAATCTTTTCCACAGCCTCGCAGAACTTCTCCGGATCTTTTTCTGCAACTTCGATGTCGAAGACGTCGATGCCGCCGTAGATTTTGAACAACAGTCCCTTTCCCTCCATTACTGGTTTTCCGCTGAGAGCTCCGATGTCTCCAAGTCCCAGCACCGCCGTGCCGTTACTGATTACAGCGACGAGGTTGCCTTTGTCGGTGTATTTGTAAGCAGCGTCAGCGTTTTCCTGAATCTCAAGGCATGGGTATGCCACGCCTGGTGAATAAGCCAGGCTCAAATCCGTTTGTGTGCGGTAGGGCTTGGTTGGCTTTACTTCAATTTTTCCTGGCCTTCCATTCTCGTGATATTCGAGTGCGGCCTCCTTAGAAATTTTGACCATACGTTTTTTAATTAATACCTTATTTTATGTGAAAATCTAATATGTTTACTTAGTTTTGCTTAAATTTGAGCGCAAAGGTAATAAAAATGTTCCAAAAACTGCACTTTTTTTTAATAATTTCGTACCTTTGTAGCCAAAAATCAATCAAAATGAACGGAATAAGGTATAATTCAGTGTACAGAATGGGACTAAAGCAGAAAATATTGTCCACAGCGGTCATGCTTTTTACCAAAAGGGGAGTTAGGGCCGTCAAGATGGATGACATTTCTAATCACTTGTCCATTTCAAAGCGAACGTTGTATGAGATATACGAAAACAAGGAAGACTTGCTCTTTGAATGTGTGAAGATTAAGTATAGTGAGTCGGAACAGAAGTTGCGCGATGTTGTTTCTGAAGCAAAAAACGTAATGGATATTCTTATCAGCATTTACAGGTTGAAGATAGAGTCGCTACGCAACACCCATCCTTCGTTTTATTCAGAGATGAGAAGATACCCCAAAATCGTGGAGTTCCTTGACAAACAGAACGAGAGCCGCCGTCAGGATCAGGTAAACTTCATCCGTCGTGGTATCAGCGAGGGGTATTTCCGCAAGGAAGTGAACCACGACCTGATAATCACTCTTTTCGATGTGTCTAACCGTTATGTGTTCAACAACTACTCATCCATTAACTGCACGATGGAGCAAGTGTTTTATAATCTTATTTTCGTGTTCCTGCGTGGTATCTGTACTCCTGACGGAATACGTGTTCTTGACGAGTTCCTGGACAATTTCGATGAGGAGAGTTGTTCCAGCGGCATCTCCCTTTTCCCTGCAAACCCTCAAAATTGACATATTTATGAAAAAAACACTATTGCTATTTTTTACCGTGACAACAATGTTCACACAAATGCTTGCGGCAAAACTCGACTTGAAGAGCATCACTTCAGGACAGTTCCGACCGGAATCGATGGCAAGCCTAAAACCCATGGACGACGGCGAATCATATACCCAGATTAGCTCCGATGGCACAAAGATATTGAAGTTCTCGTTCCGTACCGGAAAACAGACTGGAGTCATTTTCGACCTCAACAGTGTTCGTGGCCCGAAGATACGCATCGACCGTATAGATGGCTACATCTTCTCTCCCGACAAGAGGCGTATTCTTATCCAGACCGACACGCGCTATGTCTATCGCCGTTCTTTCACAGCCACATATTATATATATGAGGTTGAGAACAACCGCATGGGCCCTCTGTCGGTGGGTGGTGAGCAGCAAACCCCGTTGTTCTCACCCGATGGCAACATGATAGCCTTTGTAAGGGACAACAACATTTTCCTTGTCAAGTTGCTTTACGACAATGCCGAGAGTCAGGTGACCACCGACGGTGAACGCAACCGTATCATAAACGGCATTCCCGACTGGGTCTATGAGGAGGAGTTTTCAACCAACCGAAGTATGGTCTTCTCCGCTGACAGCCGACAGATCGTTTGGATTAAGTATGACGAGTCGGCTGTGAAAGAGTTTTCTTTCCCTTGGTTCCGAGGCTCAAATCCTTCGCGCGACGAGTACCTCACATATCCCGGACAGTATGTCTATAAGTATCCGAAGGCAGGTGAGGACAATTCCAAGGTAGCAGTCTATAGTTTCGACATCAAGTCACGCCAGACTCGCAAGCTCGACATACCTCTCGATGCCGATGGTTATATCCCGCGCATAGTCATGACCTCTGATCCGACAAAGGTCGCTGTCTTCACCATGAACCGCCATCAGGACGACATGCGCATCTACATGGCGAATCCGCTTTCCACGGTGTCGAAACTTGTCGTTCAGGACAAGGTTGAGAAGTATGTGAAGCAGGAATCAATGTGCGCGGTGACCTTTACTGACCAACACATCCTCGTGCCAAGCGAGCGTGATGGCTATAACCATCTCTATGTCTATACGCTCAACGGTCAGCTCAAGCGATCCATTGCCAAGGGCGAGAAATACGAGATTACGGATGTTTATGGCATGGATGACAAGACAGGCGATGTCTATTATGCCGCCAATTGTCTTGGTCCGCAGGACAAGCAGGTGTATGTGTCGCATGCCAACGGCAAGATTGAGCGTCTGACACAAAGAGAAGGACAGAACAATGCAGTTTTCAGCCGTGGTTTCCGCTACTTTATCAACGTGTGGAACGACATAAACAATCCTTCTGTATATACTCTCAACGACAGTCGTGGCAAGACACTCCATACAATGATTGACAACCGTGAGCTTAAGCAGAAATACGATTCCTATGGTTTCGGAACCAAGGAACTCTTTTCCTTCACCACTTCTGAAGGCGTGAAACTCAACGGCTGGATGGTGAAACCTGCAGGTTTTGATCCTTCAAAGCGTTATCCCGTCATTATGTACCAATATGGCGGTCCTGGCAGCCAGCAGGTGCTAAACTCTTGGAACATCGGTGCTGCAGGACAAGGCGCTATCCTTGAGCAATATATGGCCCAGCAAGGTTACATCGTCGTTTGTGTCGATAACCGCGGCACAGGCGGACGAGGAGCTGAGTTCGAGAAGTGCACTTATTTGCGACTTGGTGAGAAGGAGGCGTTCGACCAGGTTGAGACTGCCCTTTGGCTTGGGTCACAACCGTATGTCGATAAGAACCGCATCGGAATGTGGGGATGGAGCTACGGAGGATGGAACACGCTGATGAGCATGAGTGAGGGACGGCCAGTATTCCGCGCAGGAGTGGCAGTGGCACCTCCTACCTGCTGGCGCTATTACGACAGCATCTATACCGAGCGTTACATGCGCACTCCCAAGGAGAACGCCCAGGGTTATGACGAGGTAAACCCAATAGCGCGAGCTTCAAAGCTTCACGGATCGCTGCTCCTTTGCCATGGCATAGCTGACGACAACGTTCATTTCCAGAACTGTGCCGAGTATTCCGAGGCTCTCGTCCAGGCAGACAAGGATTTCAAAGAAAACATCTACACTAACCGCAACCATGGCATCAGTGGCGGCAATACGCGCACTCACCTCTACCGCCAGATTATCCAATGGTTTGACAAGGAGATGAAATAAAACACTTATTTATCAACTTATAAAAAACATTATCAAAATGAAAAAAACAATCTCAATGATTGCTTGCGCCTTAATGTTGCTACCTGCAGCAGCAACCGCGAAGGCAAAGAAAAAAACTAAGGCCCAGCCAGTGCCAACGATTGAAATCGTGAAGAAGGTCAACGACAAGTGGCAATCTACTAATTCACCGGAGGTGCGTTCCTTCTGGGACGATGCTGCCTATTTCACAGGCAACATGGAAGCATACAAACTGACGGGATGTGCCCGCTATTTGGAATTCAGCGACAAGTGGGCACGTTACAACCACTGGAGCGGAGCTACCGAGCAAGACCACTCCAAGTGGCTCTACAAAAACTACGGCGAGTCTATGCAGCACGTGCTCTTCGGCGACTGGCAGATTTGTTTCCAGACTTATCTTGACATGTACGAGATGAACCCCGACCCATACAAGATAGCAAGGGCAAAAGAGGTTATGGGCTATATGGTGAACTCAAAAGAAAACGACTACTGGTGGTGGGCAGATGCCCTCTACATGGTAATGCCAGTGTTCACAAAGCTATATAAGGCAACCGGCGACGTTAAGTATCTCGACAAACTTTACGACAACCTCCGCTATGCCGACAACCTGATGTTCGACGCAGAGTCGAAGCTGTACTTCCGCGACGGACGTTATGTCTATCCGAAACACAAGACCGACCTAGGAAAGAAAGACTTCTGGGCTCGTGGCAACGGATGGGTGCTGGCAGGACTTGCAAAGGTGCTTGCCGACATGCCTGAGTGCTACAAACACCGCGACTTCTTCCTCCAACGCTATCTCCAGCTTGCAGAAGGCGTAGCTTCCTGCCAGCAGAAGGAAGGACACTGGACACGCTCTATGCTTGACCCAGAACAGGCAGAAGGTTATGAGACCAGCGGTACCGCATTCTTTGCCTACGGATTCTATTGGGGTATGAACCATGGACTGTTAGACCGTGCCAAATACCAGCCGGTGGCAGACCTCGCATGGAAGTATCTCTCAGAGACCGCACTCCAGCCCGACGGCACCGTGGGATATGTACAGCCCATCGGCGACCGTGCCATCAAGGGCCAGTTCCTTGGCGTGAAGAACGTTACCAACTTTGGCACCGGTGCCTTCCTGCTCGCTGCCTGTGAGCGCGTGCGTTTCGAGGATGCTACAATAAATCCTGCTGACGACAAGGCATTCAAACTGGTGGTGAGCAACACCAATGACATTCAGCGACAGGAAGTGGTTGAGATTGACGCCAAAGAAGTGTTCACTCGTCTCGGCATTCAGGGCGGACGCCAGTTTGTCGTGACCAACGCCCTCGGTCAGCAAGTGCCTTACCAGCTCACCTACGACGGGAAACTGCTCGTTGAGGCTGCAGTCCGCCCACAGGGAAAGACCGTGTTCACCATTGCCAAGGGAGAGCCGACACTTTACCGCAATACATGCTACGGACGCATGTATCCAGAACGTGTCGATGACATCGCATGGGAGAACGACCGCGCCGCTTACCGCTGTTATGGCCCTGCCCTCCAGAAGACGGGCGAGCGTGCTTTCGGCAACGACGTGTGGTTGAAGAACACACCTGACCTCGTTGTTGAGCAGCGTTATTTTGTTGAAGACACAACGAAGCCAATTATCGCTGAACTGAAGAAGAAAGACCCCGCAAAGGCAAAGGCTCTTGAGATGAAAACAAGCTACCATTTTGACCATGGTAACGGACTTGACTGCTACAAGGTTGGCCCGACGCTCGGATGTGGCGCACCCGCCATTCTCGAAGGCGACGACATCGTTTATCCATATTGCTACACTTCATACGAGCTCCTCGACAATGGTCCGCTGCGCTTCACCGTTCGCCTTGACTACGGTGAGACAGTGCTGAAGAATGGCGACAAGGCTGTTGAACATCGCATTCTGAGCCTCGACAAGGGAAGGAACTTCAATCGCATGACCGTAAGCTACAGCGGCATCACACAGCCTGTTGACGTGTGTTCGGGCGTAGTCATCCACAGCGAGGACACCGAGAGCATCACTCTCGACGACCACATCGTGCTCTATGCTGACCCGACCGACAATCCTCAGGGACAGAACCATCAGATTTACGTCGGCGCATTCTTCCCGGAAGAGGGAGTGACCACTTGCAAGAAGATGTTTGCCCAGCCTCAGAATGGTGCTGCCGGGCATGCCCTTGGAGTGAGGAAGGGGCTGAAGGCCGACGAGCCGTTCACCTACTACTTCGGTTCTGCATGGAGCAAGTATGACTGCCGCAACATGCTGGAGTGGGTCGCACGTGCAGGTATAGAGATGGAAGCCGTGAAGAAACCATTGGCAGTGACAGTAGAATAATAAACACATTTATACAGTTATGGTAAAGCACATCATTCTTTGGACCTTGCGTCCGGAATTGTCAGCCGAAGAGAAGGCTGAGGTAAAGAAAGGCATAAAGGAAGGCCTTGAAGGGCTGCTTGGAAAAGTGCCCGGACTCGTTGCCGTGAAGGTAAATATCGACGGTCGCCTCGACTCGTCAACCTGCGACGTGATGCTCGACTCGACGCTTGAAAGCCCCGAGGCGCTGAGGGCATATGCCGTTCATCCCGCCCATGTGGCAGTTGCCGACTCGAAGGTTCGCCCCTACACCGTTCAACGCACCTGTCTGGACTACGAGGAGTGACATTGCTTGGATAATATTTTTAATACAATGGGACACGCGCGACAACGTGTCCCATTTTCATAAATAGAAACGAAAGTATGGTAGGAACAATAGTCAACACTTGTGCCATAATTGTTGGCACTGTGATAGGGACAATGCTTCATCGGGGAATAAAGGAAAAGTACAAAAGGGTGCTATACGACGGGCTTGGACTAGCGAGTCTCGCAATAGGTCTGAACGCGACTCTTACACATCTGCCCAAAAGCCAGTATCCAGTGCTTTTCATCGTCGCCATTGCCATAGGTGGGGTGGTGGGAACTGCTCTCGACATCGACGGGCGCTTCAGGCGTCTTGTCCAGAAAAGGCAGAAGGGAGATGCTTCACTACATCCGCAACGAGGCAAAAGCCTTGCTGACGGACTATCCACGGCAATCCTTCTTTATTGCATTGGCCCTCTCTCGATGCTCGGTCCGGTGATAAGCGCGCTCAAGGGCGACAACACCTTTCTTTTTACCAATGCTACTCTCGATTTCGTGTCGTCCGCCGTGTTTGCTTCCACTTATGGCATAGGCATGATTTTCGCGGCTCCTGTGCTGTTCTGTTGGCAAGGCTTGTTCTATGCTGTTGCCCAGTTGTCAAGCCATGCTGTGAGCGATGCGCTGATGGCAGAACTGCTGATTGTTGGCGGACTTATGATTACAGGCAGCGGCCTTTCGTTGCTCGACCTTAAGGACTGCAAGACTCTCAACCTTCTTCCGGCATTGTTGGTGCCGGTGATATGGTTTCTCGCCATGTGGCTTATGTAAAAAGATTTTCATAGGAGGGAATATTCTCCAAATATAAGAAATTTTGATTGCCATAATCCATCTTCACGCAGTAGTGTGTTAGCCCGTTGCTAACCACGAGATAATCGACGTGGAGCAGGAAGTTGTAGTTTGCAATCTGTTGAAACACCTTCGGTGTGATTTCCACCGATGGTGCCTTGTATTCAATTATCATGCGTGGACGCATCTCGTTGTCGTAGAGCAAGCTGTCGCAGCGGAGGCTTTTCTCTCCGCAGCGCAGTTCCACCTCGTTTGCAAGAAGCCCTTTTGGGTAGCCCTTGTGTTCAATCAGAAAGTGTATGAAATGCTGTCTCACCCATTCTTCAGGAGTCAGTGCGACGTGTCGTCGGCGAAGAATGTCGAATATGGTGAGTCGTCCTGCGTGACGTTCCACGCGTATCTCAAATCTTGGAAGATTCAATTCCTGCATGCTATATATATAATAAGGTGTAAACTATAAAATATGTGAATAAGCAGTTCTCTTTTTGTAGCAAAATGCTTTCAAGGACTGCTATCTCGATTTTTTTGCCTAAATTTGCAGCAAAATTAATAAATAAACCTCAAATAGCGAAATGGCAGACAATAAAAATGTGACTTTCGACGTAATAATGCGTGATTTAAGGTCAGGAAAGTATGCTCCGGCCTATTATTTGATGGGTGACGAGCCTTACTACATCGACCTTGTCACAGATTTCATAACAGAAAACGCATTGAAGCCGGAAGAGCGTGATTTCAACCTGATGGTAATGTTCGGGTCTGACGTTACGGGAGCGCAAGTGGCCGATACGGCACGAAGGTACCCGATGATGGCTGAACGGCAGGTCGTTGTTGTGAAGGAAGCCCAGAATCTGAAGAACACCGAACAGATAGCCGCTTATCTTGAGAAACCTTCATCTACCACCATTCTTGTGATGTGCCACAAAAACGGTACCATTGACAGGAGGAAGAAAATGGCGAGCGCGTTTGAAAAGGCTGGAGTGTTGTTTGAGAGCAAAAAACTGAAGGAACGTGACCTTCCTCCTTTCATTGAGAAATACCTGCGGGAGCGGGGAGCGACCATTGACCCGAAATCGGAGCAAATCATTGCCGACTCCATTGGCTCTGACCTGAGCCGACTGACTGGCGAACTGGAAAAACTCCTCCTTGCATTGCCTGCTGACAACCGCCAAGTGACTCCTGAGATTGTTGAGCAGCAGATTGGTGTGAGCAAGGACTTCAACTCGTTTGAGCTGCGCGACGCCATCGTCAACCGCAATGTTTTCAAGGCAAATCAGATAATAAATTATTTTGACAGTAATCCGAAAGCTGGAAGCATCTACAGTTTTCTCCCGATGCTCTTCAATTATTTCCAGAACCTGATGATTGCGTTTTATTGTCCGCAACGTGGCAATCAGGAGTCGGTAGCAAAGTGGCTTGAACTGCGTTCTCAATGGGCAGCTAAGGACTACATGACAGGGATGAGAAATTTCTCTGCAACGAAAGTGATGCAGATAATTTATAAAATAAGGGAAACAGATGCCAAAAGTAAGGGCATTGACAATCCGAATACGCCCGCTGGCGAGCTCATGAAGGAGCTTCTTTTCTTCATTTTGCACTGAAAAAATCTCTTTTCCCTTTCTCTTTTTTCTAAAACAGCACTCTTTCCAGGGTGCTTTTTTTTATGCTAACACCGATGTTTTTCAGCGGTTTATCCTCAATTTTGCCCTCTCAAAAATCGCGTATTCAGAATTATTTTGGCTGCTGTCGGGAAAAATCGATTTTCACGATTTTTCGCCAGTTTTCGAAGGGTGAAATTTAGTGTTAACGTTCGTTAGTGTTTTGTTCTGTTGATTTATAAATACAAACACGAAACAACAGGACTGAAAATATACAATTACAAATGTAAATATCCAAATTAAAACCATTATTTGAAATCTTTGATTTTACAAATTGAAATCATAACATTTTGATTTACAAATGTAACGAAATAAATATTCATGGTCTTATCTAAACAGGTAAATATGCTGATAATGAGTATATTATCAGTTTCTGTTACATAAAAAAATAAAGAGTTACCTTTATTCAACAATATTATTGTCCATAAACGTGCATATAAAGCTGATTTTTGTTATAAGTAATTGATTATAACTCAATTATTTGCTAAACGATACTGAATCCAACACTTTAATATGATTTTGGAACGTAAATTTATATATGTTAATCTAAATATCGCTTTTCTTTTATCAGCAGTTTTACATTTACAAATATAAAGATATAAATTAAAAGTTTAATAATCTAAATTCTTTTCTTTTTTCTTGGTTATTCCATTTTTTCTGTTTACCTTTGTAAACGAAACCGAAAAAGCGGTTTTTTCTCACTATTACATAAAAAATTAAGTATGAAAGACAGAATTAGAGAGCTCATGGAGTCGCTTCATAAGAGTCAGCAGGACTTCGCCCAGTTCATAGAGATGTCGCCTGCATCGCTTAGCAGCATCTTTAATGGAAGGACCAAGCCTACCCTAACCATCGTGGAGGCGATAAAGAAAAAAATTCCTAACATTAGTACCGACTGGCTTCTCTTCGGCAGCGGCGGGATGTATGACGACGCGTCAGGCGGTGTTGCTGACCAGAAGCCTTCTGCCCCACTCGAAGGCGACCCTATGCTTGAGTTTGATTTTGACGATAGAGCTCAACAGCCTGTTGTCGAAAAAAACCACGACCAGAACGCCTCCGTTCACAATGGTGTAAAACGTACACGATTGGAAAGCAAGGAATCTGAGGTAAAAACTATTGACATTCGTAAGCGTCATGTCATAGAAATCCGTGTTTATTATGACGACCAGACTTTTGAGACATTTGTGCCGGAGAAGAAGTAAGGTTGATTTTTTTTTTGAAGAATGGATGTTATCTGAAAAAAAATATCTACCTTTGTGGCTGAATCAGATAACAAAGGTTTATTGACAATGAAAAAATACATTCTTGACCTTCGGGTCAAATCAGTGGAGAACGTCGGAGGGCGTTATTCGCTTTTGAAGCTCACCGGCGACGAACCGCTTCCGGAGATGGTGCCCGGACAGTTTGTCGAGGTGCGTGTTGACGATTCTCCAAACACGTTTTTGCGGAGACCAATCTCCATCAATTTTCTCGACCGTGAGGCTAACGAGCTTTGGCTGCTGGTGGCAGCCATAGGTGATGGCACGAGGCGTCTGGCATCCTTGAAGCCAGGAGCTGTGCTAAACTGCGTCTTGCCCCTTGGCAATGGTTTCACGATGCCTTCCGATGCGTCGAAGCGCCTGTTGCTCGTCGGAGGCGGTGTCGGTGTAGCCCCTCTTCTCTACATGGGAGCCGAGATGGCGCGAAATGGTATTGAGCCAACGTTCCTTCTTGGAGCGCGCAGCGGCAAGGACCTGCTTGAGATAGACTTATTTGAAAGGTTCGGGCGCGTGTGCATAACGACTGAAGACGGAAGCGTCGGCGAGAAAGGTTTCGTGACCAACCATTCTGTTCTTGCCGAGCGGTTTGACATGATTGCCACTTGCGGTCCGAAGCCGATGATGGTTGCCGTGTCTCAATATGCTTACAAGGCAGGTGTGGAGTGTGAGGCGTCGTTGGAAAACATGATGGCTTGCGGTCTTGGTGCTTGTCTTTGTTGCGTGGAGAAGACGACGGAGGGCAACTTGTGTGTATGTAAGGAAGGTCCAGTGTTAAATATTAAGAAACTGTTATGGCATCTCTAAATGTAAAGATAAAGGATATGTGTCTGAAGAATCCAGTGATGACAGCTTCGGGCACGTTTGGCTATGGTATTGAGTTTGCTGACTTTGTCCCTCTTGATGGTATCGGAGGCATCATTGTGAAGGGCACGACGCTTAAGCCTCGCCAGGGCAACGACTATCCTCGAATGGTCGAGACAGCCCAAGGCATGCTTAACTGTGTCGGCCTTCAGAACAAGGGTGTGGATTATTTTGCCCAGCACATCTATCCAGAGATAAAGGACATTGACACGAACATGATTGTCAACGTCAGCGGGTCTTCTCCTGAGGATTATGCTGAGTGTGCCGCAAGGGTTGACGTTCTCGACCGCATCCCTGCCATTGAGCTTAACATTTCCTGTCCTAACGTGAAGGACGGTGGAATGGCCTTTGGCGTCACCTGTTCCGGAGCTGCCAGCGTGGTGAGGGAAGTGAGGAAGCGTTATTCAAGGACTCTCATTGTGAAACTCTCGCCCAACGTGACTGACATAGCCGAGATAGCGAAGGCTGTGGAGGCAGAAGGCGCTGACTCCGTTTCGCTCATCAACACCCTTATGGGCATGTCCATCGACGTTGAGAGGCGTCGTTCAAGGCTCAGCATCGGTACGGGCGGCCTGAGTGGTCCTGCCGTGAAGCCTGTGGCCTTGCGCATGGTGTGGCAGGTGGCAAAGGCGGTGAAAATCCCTGTGATTGGCTTAGGTGGAATAATGACCGCCGAGGATGCCGTAGAGTTTCTTATGGCAGGTGCGACGGCGATAGAGATTGGCACAGCCAACTTCATTGACCCCGCCGCTACAATAAAGGTGCGCGACGGAATCAATGACTGGCTTGACGCCCATGGCTGCAGTTCTGTCCAGGAGATTATCGGGGTGGTATAGTGATTAATAAGTGAATTTTATACCAGCATAAATGCTTCTTGGCAGTGATGGGCCGTAGATGTAGTCAGAGTCGCGGTTCCATCCTTTGTCGAAGTCGTTTTGGTAGGCGTTGAAGATGTTCTGTGCTCCACAGCTCAGCTGCATCTTCAACAGCGATGCCAAGGGGATGTCGTATGCGATTTTCGCGTTTACGACCATGAATGTCGGAGTGTTGACAGTTTCGGGCGTTTCGGTTCCCGAGCCTGCGTTGTGTCCTATGAGCATGCTTCCTGTGTAGTTTCCTGTCAACGAGATGGCGAGTCGTTTCGTTGGCGTTATTGTTGCGGTGAAATACCCGTAGGTGTCAGGGCTTTTCATCATTTTTCTGAATTTCTGTTCCGGCACTTCCTCGTTCCATGCTATTGCCTCGTCGTATTGGCTTTTCTGCAGTGTGACGCCAGCCTGCAGCTGGAGCCACTTGGTGAACGCTGCCTTTCCTTCGACGTTCAGTCCGAACACCTTTGCCCCGTAGGCGTTGTATCGCTCCTGCACGATGTTGCCCTGCGGGTCCTTGTCGCCCAGCTGTCTGATGGCAAACACGTTGTCGAGTATGGTGTAGAATCCTTCTACGAGCAGGTTAGCCTGCACGTTCCCGAATCTCCTGTAGATGTCGGCAGAGAGGCTGAGGCTGTGTGACCTCTCTTCCTTGAGGTTGTCGGCGAGCACGGTGACGAGCCTTTCCCCTCCGACCACTCCCACGTGCAGGTCTTCGTCGAAGGCCTGTGGTGCTCGGAATCCTCCGGAGTATGTCGCCCTGAGGTTGATGTCGTCGGTAGGGTTGAACCTGATGTTTGCCCTTGGGCTGAAGATGACGTGGCTGATGAGGTTGTGCTTGTCGATGCGTCCTCCGAGCAGCAGGCTCCACTTGTTGTTTTTCCATTCGTTTTGGAGGTATGCGCTGGTGGTGTGAGTTGTCTGGTTGAAGTGTCGGTCGTAACCGAGTATGACGTCTTCCAGCGCGTCGCGGTTGTATTCCGCCCCGAGGGTGAGGTCGGACGGCATGAACAGCAGTTTGTCGAACTTGCAGACGTATTGTGCTCCCACGACGTATGTAAGGTCATGTGTGTTTCCGTAGGCTTTTTCCGCCAGTGCCGTTTCTTCCTCGCTTCCTGACCCTGTGCCTCCGTAGTAGCTCTTGCGTTGTGTTGCCTGGAAGGAGAAGTAGGTGGTCAGGTGGTGATGGTCGTCGCGGCTGAAGAAGTCGTAGTTGATGGCTCCTCCGTTGATGTCGTGTTCTGTCTGTTCGCACACGTTTGCCATGTGTGGTGCCTGGTCAAGCAGGTTTCCCCCTCGTCGGTATTCGTTGATGCCGTGGTATTGCAGCGAGAGCTTTGAGTAGGGGCTGAGTCGCAGGAAGGAACTGAGCCCGATGGTTTGGTTGCGCATCAGTGGCAGTTCGGTGTATCCGTCGCCGTCGTGGTCGTAGGCCTGCCGGTATCGTTTCTGTCCATAGACGAATAGTCCTGCCTTGTTGTCGTCGGTGACGACCGACGCGTTGGCTGTCGTTGAGTTGTCGAAAGATGTACTTCCCGTTATGTTAGTCAGTGTGTGGCTTATTTCCGCAGAGTTTCTGAGCGGTTCTCTTGTTATGACGTTGATAGTCCCTCCTATTGCCGACGCTCCGTAGAGTGCCGACCCTCCACCTCTGACCACTTCGACCCTTTCGATCATGTTTGTCGGTATTTGCTCGAGTCCATACACTCCGTTGAGTGCTGAGAACACCGGTCGTGAGTCGATGAGAATCTGCGAGTAGTGTCCGTCGAGTCCGTTTATGCGCACCTGTGCGAATCCGCAGTTTTGGCAATCGTCTTCCGTTCTCACTCCAGGCTGGAAGTTCAGTCCTTCCGCGAGGCATGCCGACTGTGTTGTCTCAAAGAGTTTTGCTCCGATGACGTTGACGAGATTTGGCGCGAGCCTTCGTTTAGTCTCGCTTCTGTTTGCCGACACGACGATTTCGTCGAGCGCGATGTCGTCGTAGTCGAGTTGGAAGTTTATTTCCGCCGTCTTGTCCTTTTTGATGTCCACTTCCATTGTCCCAGTCCTGTACCCGACGTATTTTGCCTCGATGTGGTGGTGTCCTGTGGGCAGGTCTTTGAAGAAGTAGTGTCCTGTTGCGTCGGTAAGTGTTGCGAGTGTCGTGCCTTTTACGGTTATGGTGACGTATGGCAGGTGTTCCCCTGTCTTTCTGTCCACCACGTGTCCGATGACGTTAGCGTCGTTTCTCCGTTGTTGTGTCGTTGCCTGTTCCGGCTTTTCTTTGGCAGCTGTTGTCGTGAAAGTGCTGCTTGCGATTACGGCACCCAGTGCCAGTAGTGTGATTCTTTTCATTCCTTTTACCATTAATATAAAAAATCGGGTGCAAAATTACTCATTGTGCCAAAAGTGTGCAATACCTAAAAATGGTGATTTTTTCTTGAATACTCTTGCTTGAATGAAAAATAATGTGTAACTTTGTCGGCTGATGAGCGGAAGCGCTTGTCGTAAGAGGAAAAAACAATCAAAACAATTATGAACGAATATATAGTATCGGCAAGAAAATACCGTCCGGCGTCGTTCGACACCGTAGTGGGGCAGGCCGCCTTGACCACCACGCTGAAAAACGCGGTGAAGAGCAGGAAGCTGGCTCACGCCTATCTCTTCTGCGGACCGCGAGGTGTCGGCAAGACCACTTGCGCCCGCATTTTCGCCAAGGCCATCAACTGCATGTCTCCCACCACCGATGGCGAGGCGTGCAACGAGTGCGAGAGCTGCAAGGCCTTCAACGAGCAGCGCTCATTCAACATCTTCGAGCTTGACGCGGCGAGCAACAACTCCGTCGAGCATATCAAGACACTGATGGAGCAGACACGCATCCCCCCTCAGGTGGGCCGCTACAAGGTGTTCATCATCGACGAGGTCCACATGCTCTCCACGGCAGCCTTCAACGCCTTTCTGAAGACACTTGAGGAGCCGCCATCGCATGTCATCTTCATCCTTGCCACAACCGAGAAGCACAAGATTCTACCGACCATCCTGTCGCGCTGTCAGATTTACGATTTCGAGCGCATGACCGTTGCCAACACCGTCGCCCATCTCAGGATGGTGGCGGAGAAGGAAGGCATCCAGGCGGAGGAGCAAGCCCTTGAGGTCATCGCCGAGAAGGCCGACGGAGGTATGCGCGACGCGCTGTCCATCTTCGACCAGGCCGCGAGCTTCTGTCAGGGCAACATCACCTACCAGAAGGTCATCGAGGACCTCAACGTGCTCGATGTGGAGAACTATTTCCGTATCATCGACCTCAGCCTTGACAACAAGGTCGCCGACATCATGGTTCTCCTCAACAACGTCATCAACAGGGGCTTCGACGGCGGGCAGCTCATCGGCGGACTGGCAAGCCACGTGAGGAACGTGCTCATGGCAAAGGACCCTCAGACCCTTCCCCTGCTTGAGACCGGTGAGCAGCAGCGCGAGAAGTACCGCCAGCAGGCCGCCAAGTGCGACGCCCGCTTCCTCTACCAGGCTCTCCGCCTTATGAACGACTGCGACGTCAACTACCGCCAGAGCAGCAACAAGCGCCTCCTTGTGGAGCTGACGCTGATAGAGATTGCTCAGCTCACCCAGCCCGACGAGGGCGTCGGCAGCGGGCGCAAGCCCCGGAGGTTAAAATCCCTGTTTCAGACCATTGTCAGGCAACAACGGCCAGTGAAGGCGGCAGAGCAGGTGGCCGCGCCCGTTGTTGAGGCTGACAAGCAAGAACCCTTGACCCACACCAGCTACAACACCCTCAAGCGCCCTGTGCTTAAGGCCGACAACGACGTGGGCTTCTCGTGGAACAAGGTGCGTGAGATGTCGAAGAAGAAAAAGATTCAGATTGTCCCCGGTATGCTTGCGCCCAACGACCCCAACTCCAAGCCCGTTTCTTCCGACAACCGTTTCACGCAGGAAGACCTTGAGCTACAGTGGATGTCGATGTGCAACCGCATGCCCCAAAAGTATAGCGCCATCGCCACCCGCATGAAGAACATGAACCCTGAGATAAAGGAGTTCCCTCATGTCGTGGTCACCGTTGACAACCAGGTCATCCTCGAGCAGATGCAGCAGATACAGAAGAGCATACTGAACACTCTGAAGCTCTATCTCAACAACGAGTCCGTCACCTTTGAGCTTGTCCTTGCCGACATCAGCGAGCCTGTGAAGGTCTTGTCGCGTCGCGAGCAGTTTGAGGAGATGGGCAAAGAAAATCCCGCAGTCGAGAAACTGCGGGAACTTATGGATTTGGAGTTGGCGTAAATACTTTGGAAGCCTCACCCTCGCAGCCTCACCCCCTGTCCCCTCTCCAAGAGAGAGGGGAGAAGAATGGTGAATGCGTGAGGAATATTGCACTGGCGCAACTAAGCAAATTTGCTCCCCTCTCTATTGGAGAGGGGGCGGGGGTGAGGCTTTTTTCACCTTATG
>JALFCG010000007.1 GCA_022771265.1 Prevotella sp. | reverse complement strand
ATGTTATTTGTATGCTTTCTCGATAGTTGTATATACGACAGGAACGTCGTCGCCAACGTAGGTCTCGGCGAATCCGTAGCCGTCGTTGTTCAACACTTCGCTTGAAGAGAGTGTAGTGGCACCAATGGGGAGCAGGTAGGGCACAGGACCGTTGCCGTAACCAGTGGCACCGGTGTAGCCGCGATACATGCGCTGCACGGCGTCAGCCTCCTGATATTTGCGTACGCGGATGATGCCTGTCTCGTCACCTTCCGTCACGGTGATGGTGTTTTCCTTTGGCTCGGCATCGCCACCGCTGAGAACGTAGGTTGAGGTGCCTTCGGTCTTGTTGGTGGTCTTTACGCATGCTGTGTAGCTCACACCATTATGTTTATAGGTGGTGATGATTCTCAGCAGCGCTTTACCCCAATTTGCATAGCTCTTCCATCCGTTCACGTCAGCTTCATCGGCACTGACGCGATATTTCGGATTATGGACTGTGATGTCATCCTTGGAGTTGGTAGAACCGGCGTTCTTGATGTCGTAATATACCACGTCAGCCCAACCGGTATAGTCGAGAGCCTCGGGATATTGTGCGAGGAAGGCAGGGTCACTCATGAGGTCAGCGTCGGTGGAGATACCCCAGGCACGCAAAGCCTTTAGTGTGGAGTTGAGCTTTTCGCCGTAAATGTTCCAGCGGATGAGGTCGAACTTGCGGAGGCACTCGCCGCCGAACTCCCATGCACGCTCGTCAACGATGGCGTTGAAGAACTTGTCCTTGCTGCCGGCGACGCTGTCAACGTAAGCTGTCACGTCGTGGGCATAGTCGGGACTCTTGGCGAAGGCACGGGCGCGCACTTCTGTTAGCTGGGCCTTGGCAAGTGCAGTAGGACCGTTAAGCTCGTTTTCCGCTTCGGCAAGCATAAGTAGCACGTCGGAGTAACGCATGAGCGGCCAGTTGATGCCGGTACCCTTAGAGGAAGCGGCACCCAGTTCCTTCGTGGCGAGGCAACGGTCCCATTTGCCTACGTTAAGTGCAAGGGATGTCTTGGCAAAGCCGATGGTGTCGTTGTCGTGGTACCACCATGCGCAAGTCACGTCGCGGCGAGAGTCATTGACGTTGAACGACTGGTAGTAGGTCGGGGTGAGACCTACCTGGTTTGTTGTGTTACCGTTGGTTTTCTTACTGTTGGTATTGGTGACACCGATACACCAGCCCACGTCGCCACCAAATGACTCGGTGAATGCAACCTCGTAAAGCACCTCGTCGTTGTTCTTTACAAGATACTGGTTCTCGTCGAGGAATATCTGGCCGAAGTCGGCACGCAGGGCGCGAGGCTTCAGTGAGATGAGCTTCTGGCAGTAGTTCTTTGCCATTTGGCAGTAGTCGTTATGTGTGCGAGCTGTAACTTCATTGCCGTTGAGGTCTTTATAGGTCACGGCAAGAGTCTCGTCGCCAGTCACGTCGAGATAGTCGTCGGCACGCTTCATCTGGTTGTCAACGGTCTTGCCGTAGCCGGCACGGAAGAGGGCTACCTTGGCGATGAGTCCGAGAGCATAGTCGCGGTTCATGCGCTCGATGCCTCCGGTGTTGACGTCAGAGAACTTCATGTCTTCTTCCACGTCAACGAGTTCCTGAAGAATCTGGCTGTAGATGCGGAACTTGTCCTCACGAGGACGGTCGAGTTCCATGCCTGCCTTTGCTGCCTCGGCAAAGTAAGGCACGTCACCCCAGAAGTTACACAACATCAGATAACGGGTAGCCTTAAGGCACACAGCCTCACCCTTGATCTGCTTCATCTCAGAATCGTCGCTGATGGAGCTTCCGTTTACTCCTTCAATGACTTGGTTGGCACGGTCAACGGCCTGCATGCAGTTGTTGTAAGCTTTGTAGATGTCTGCGAAGCCTTCGTCGGCAGCTGCCTGCAAGCCCCAGATGTCGGAGCGGTGGGCACCGTTAGGACGTCCTGCGTTGGGGTTGTACTGTTCAACATCGGTGTTCTGCATCCATACGCAAGACATGCGGCTGGTGAACGGGTCTTCACAGAAGAGCACATAGACACCGTTCAGTGCATTGGTGGCATCATCGGTATTGCTATAGACGAACGTTGGGTCCTGCTGCGACGGAGAGGTCGTCTCAAGGAAGTCGTTGCAGGAAGTAAGTCCCAGCATTCCCATTGCTGCTATTGAAATATATTTGTTTATCGATTTCATATTCTTTGCTTGT
>JALFCG010000185.1 GCA_022771265.1 Prevotella sp. | reverse complement strand
TTCAAGAGGCTTTTGCTCAATACAAAAGTCAGACGGAACCTTCCGAAACGAAAGAGAAGGTCTATTATGCGTCCGTCGCTTATCTGCAATCTACCGATGACACCTCGGAATTGGACAAACTGAAAGAGCGTGGTGACTATGACGGACTGTTGAGACTTGCCAAGGATTACTATGACGGAAACGGCATGGATGAAGAGCAGACCTATAAGAAACCATGTCAAAACAGGGGCGATGACCTGCTGATTGAGGACAAGGATTTTGCCGTGGTGTATAATGGTAGCGTGGGAGGTACTTATGAAGTATTTGCCAAGTATTCCGAACAGGATGTCCGTAACCATATAACACGTTATGGCATCGGTCGTGCCAGCGAGGATGTGAAGGAGGTTGTACGGGAAATGACCCATGAGGCATTTACGGCATTGGCTACACGTAAGCTCCCCATCTTGCACATGCCTAATGATTCTCTCATCTATCTTCAGTACAACAAGGAGAAGGACAGCATAGATGTAGGAACCGTAACAAATATCGGATTATCTATTAAGCATTCATTTCCCTACGACCACGACCAATCCATGGACATGAACATTCAGGGAGTACATGAACAACTCCAGGACATGAAGGAATATCAGCAAGAAGAGCATGTAGCAAAATCAGCCTTTCATCGGTAAAGATGCGTCAATAAGCCAAATTTTAGCAAAGAACCTTCGTTGTCCTACGACAGTGTGTCGTGGGACAATGAAGGTATTTTCGTTTTTTAGGGTAATATGGGATGTGACAATAATTGTAGATACTTGATTGTAGATGTGTATCTAATTTGCCACTTAAGTGCACATACTTTATGATGGCATAATAAGTATTGTTTTGTGGACAATCTGGCTATTTGAAGGATTAAGTGGCCCAATTTTGATGTTATTAAACACCTTTTTCTTATACAAAAAATCGGTATTTTGGTAATTTTCTTAGTTAATTTCCTTTAATTTTAAGATTTATGAAGATTTTCTTTTCAGTTGTTATCATATAATTGGGATATTTTTCCTAACTTTGCACGTGAACAATCTATGCTTTTGCGACTAGTTGTAGTAGTAAACCCTTTGCTTTCTGCATCAAGGTGCAGCATATTAAAATTGTTGAGACAGATTGAAGGATGATAACAACATACTGTGTTTGCGACCCGCAAAAATGATAAACAGGGTCAATGGCATGGGACTGATATATAACGATGGCGAGATGCCACCTTGACGCGATGAGACAATATGCACGGAGACAACTTTCGGGTATGTCCTTTTCGTACATATAATCGACGTTCATTTGTTGGAGTCGGTTTCAGCAGCAGATGGAGTTACAGACCTTCCTGTCGGTATTGATTATTAAAGACAATACGTAAAGATGGACACATTGCCTAATGTGAACACCCGACGAGGCGGGAACAAACCCTCTCACGCTGGACTTACCTCCAACGTCTCCCCCAAAGTTCAAAGCCCTCAGGCAGAGAACTCCCATACAGGGGTAACCTCGGACTTTGTGCCTAAGGCAAACCACCAATGGTTTGTACTCCGTATATTGCGCAATCATTTGAAAGCTGTCACGGATGCTTTCAAGAAAGCGGATGTACTGTACTATATCCCTATGCGCTATGAAAAAGTAGAAATATCAGGGAAGATAAGGTTGCTCGAAAAGCCTTTTCTTCCCGGTCTTGTTTTTGCCTATATGACCCGTGAGCGGACTCACGACTTTGTCAAGCAGCCTGCAAAGACTGCAAGTTACCTGAAATACTATACCGACAAGACAAAGCCCATCGAGCCAGACACTCAGCTCAATCCACCTATCACTATCTCCGATGGCAGGATGAAGTCATTCATCAAAGTTGTGGAAACAAAGAATGAGCACATCTTAGCTACGTCGAAAGATCGCTGCCATTTCAAGAGTGGTGATTATTTCAAAGTTGTGTGTGGCGACTTCAAGGGAGTTGTAGGTCAGGTTGTCAGGGCGGCAGGTCAGCAACGTATCGCCGTAGAGTTGAACGGCATCGGATATGTGCTTACAGCCTACATTCCCAGTGATTTTATGGAGAAAATTAAGGATGACTTGATAGAACATAGATAGTTTCCCACTCAGTAAATATAAACAAGACTAGTATGAACATTGAAGCATCATATATATTAGCCCCAGCTTTAGGAGGTGTTATTGGTTATATCACCAATGATATAGCCATAAGAATGTTGTTCCGTCCTCACAAGGCAAAGTATATCATGGGAGTTCATGTCCCGTTTACACCAGGTATTATCCCTAAAGAAAAAGGACGCATTGCGGAGGCAATCGGAGGTGTGATAAGCGAGAATCTGATGAATAAAGAGGTTCTTGAACGCTACCTGTTGTCTGATGACATGGTAGGCAAAGTCCGTTCTGCTGTTGAGGAATTTTTCAATGTCCAAAAAAGTAACAACGAGACTGTAAAGGAATTTCTGTGTCACTACTTATCAGAAGAAGAAATTGCCACAATATCAAAGAATGTGAATGATAGCCTCACCAAACAGACTTATCTGAAATTAGCAGACTCATCCGTGGGTGAAAAAGTAGCCCATATAGCCATTAACCATGTTGCCCAAAAACTCAATGTTGATGGAGCGCAAGAATTGCTTGCGGGACTTGGAGGAGCTGTAGGAGGTCTGGCTGGAATGGCAGCCGGTCTTTTCGGGGGTAACATTGTGGCACGGTTCTTAGGTATGCTTCGTGAACCTGCAGAGCGTTTCCTTGCCGACAACATCAACAATATGCTGAAAAATAACGGCAAAGAGATTGTATCAAATATGATTGGTGGAGAAGTCGATGGATTCTTGAACAAGCCAGTATGCAACCTGCTTGAAGGTCATGATGACCAACTGAAGCAAGCAGTCAACACAGTTGAATCCATCTATCGTGCCATCATCAACGATCATCTGCCAAAGATTCTTGATTCTATTGATATCAGTAAGATTGTTCGAGAGCGCATTAACGAAATGGATGTGAATGAGACTGAAAAACTCATCTTCCAAGTGATGGACAAAGAACTCAAAGCCATTGTATGGCTTGGTGCTTTGTTGGGCTTGGTTATGGGAAGTATTAACATAATAATTTAGGCTCATTCGACATTTCTAGTGATGAATTACAAAAAACATATAGATAATAAGAAGAAAACTGCCGAAAACTTTGTATATTTCCTTAATTCCGCAATAATACAAAATTATGAATCTTTAAAAATACAAAATTATGAATCTTGTATATAACAGCAATGTCTACCCGTCGCTCGCTGAGTTTATTCAGAAAGAGCAGGAGAATGGCAACAGTTTGTACGGTAAACGATTGGAGTTCGCCCATGAGGTCGATTCTGCGGTCATACAGGCTTTGGAGGCTACCCAAATCCAGGGTGCAATCAATCGTCTTGCCGACTTGCTTGTTAGTTTCCAAAGTGGAACGGAGATAAGCAGTGGTATAGTCATCGATGGCAACAATTTTCCTGAAATCAATGAGATACTCAGACATTGTTGCAAAACTTTAGGCATTAGAATTCCCCACGCTGTGGTTTCGGCCAGAATGCCTGGTATTAATGCTTATGCTTCTGGAACGGTAGATACGCCCTATTTGTTGATAAGCGATTTGGCGACTCATCTACTTACCCGTGAAGAACTGACGTTCATCATCGGACATGAATGTGGGCATTTGGCCATGGAACATCTTGTCTACCATCTGATAGGCAATAGTCTGTCGCAGCTGAGTCAATTCGTTCCGGTGCTTGGCCCCATACTGATACAGATGGTCAGCCTACCCTTAAAGACATGGTCGCGCTATTCTGAGATTACGGCAGACCGTGCCGGATTCTTGTGCTGCGGCGATTTGCGTACGGCACAAAGAGCCTTGATGAAGCTGGAAAGTGCGTTTGCCAATATCTCCGACGTTGACCTAGATACATACATCGAACAATCCTTAGAGAGTCTTGAAAACATGAAACTAGGTGCGATGAAGGAATATTTGTTAGACCATCCTGTTACCCCGAAGCGTCTGAAAGCACTGCAATACTTCAGTCAGTCGGAAATGTATTACCGCGTGACGGAGAAAGAAACACCTGCAAACATCAGCTTGTTGCCTGATGGCACATTGAAGGAGAGAGTGAATAATTTATTGAAGGTACTCTAAAAGGACTCGTTATGCTAAAAAAACAACTTACAAAAGAAGAAATGTCCACCATAGCTAGGGACTTGGATCTTACATCGTTTATGGCTGTGGACGATCTCATCAACAATCTCCATATTGAGCAACACAAGGAGACGGCCGTTTACCTGATTACCACCAACCGACGAGTGGCGGAAACCATCCTTGCAGACGAGTATGACACTCCGACCTCATTGAACCAAGACTATGTAGCAAGGATTCTTGTGCAATACGGCGATGACAACTACGCTGTGACGACAGAATACGGCGAAATGTTTGTGGACAAGGAAGGCTTTGTGAAGTACATGAAAAGTGCGAAGGAAAGCCTCATAGTCAGCCTTTCTGTGAAGAACGACTTGATGAAGAACCTCAAGTTCACCATCGTCTATACACCCGAATACTCCTGTATTGATACTGACAGCTGGCGCTGCGACCTGCTCAGTGCCGACCGCCTCGTCATTGCGCTTGATGCCAACCACATACTGTACACTGGCGAAAAGGACTTCATCAGTTCGCAAGTACTTCCTTGTTATTCAGCCGCTGGGCGGCTTCTCTTCGCCATCGGCGATGCGCAACAAATCAAGTCGGCGGAGTGGCCCGATGCCATTAGCCGTGTGAAGATCCTTTTAGGCGATACGTTCGAAGCGGTTCCTTTCTTCACCGAGGAAATCAGCGAGGAGCGGAAGCTACGGTATGCCGGATACGAATGCACCTTACAAAATATCCTTCAGGATGCGCAGCGGCATGCTTTGGACTTGCGTATGCTGCATTGCCAGGGGGTGGAGAACTATAAGGCAGCATTGCTGGAACAGAGCCTCGTGAAGCTGAAAGACAAGATGGAAAAGGCCTTAGCGGCCGGACGGCAGGGCCTGGCGTCAGCACAACTCAATGAGAGTGTGGTGGCTGACAGCAAGAAGCATATAGAAGACAATGTAGACCTCTTCCTGCAATATCCGCTAATGATGAAGATGCGCAATGCCACGGATGAGTTTGCCACACTGCTTAACCGTTCGCTTGCCGAAGACATTGACGCTTCGCAGGACATCAAGCAGGACGCACGCTCCCTTACCCGGTATTTGTCGGCGGTGTGGACACAGTTTACCGACGACCAGAATCAAACAGTCTACGGCGAGTTTGAGAAAGAAGCAAAGATGCTGCTCGAGATGATGGACTTGGATTTAAGAAACATCACCCACAGCATTCAGTCACTCGAAGCGCAAGGCGCCATCAAGAAGAAAATAGCATCTTCATTCGGTGTCAACACGTTCTTCTCCCGCAAGACAACTTCCGGAAACAGTACCACTGATGCCTTGACAATCGGAGGCGTGTTGGCTGGCATATTTGTTACCCCGTTGGGATGGGTGGCGGTGGCAGCGTCAGAGATTGTAAAGATAGTGGGTAAGGACTCCATGAACGAAGAGTACAAGCGGGCCTTAAAGTCCAAGGTGGCAGAGATTATTGACAAGAATAAGGCAGACATTCTGGGCAAGGCAGAAATGCGCTTCAAGCAGGTGTCGGCCGATTTCAAAACAGAGATAATGAAGTACTACGACGAGATACTTTCATCTGTCAACCAAATTGTAAAGGATGAAGAAGAGAAAGCGTCGAAGGCTTCCGAAACCATTGAAACCATTAATTCCCTAATAATATAACGATTATGGCATTTAGTAAAGAAAAACAACAAAAACTTGTGTCGAGTTTGACAAACATCGGCGCACTTGCCGGCACCAACGAAATTGGTGTGGCAGGCGGCATCGAGGGTTTAGGTCTGAGTACCGCGCAGGCCTTGTGTGACAACGAAGCCAAGACCGTGAGAGACGGCTTGTTCAAGGTGGCCATTATGGGTACCTTCTCCAGTGGCAAGAGTACAGTTATCAATGCGTTGATAGGAGCTAAGATCCTTCCGGAATCTTCGATCCCATGTACAGCCATACTGACTTACATACAGTATGGCAGGCCCGAGGACGAGAATAGGGTTGACGTATATATGGCGGACGGGCTACAAAAGGATGGCAGCATCAAAACAGGAGACTGCATCCAAATGAGTGTGGAAGATTTCCAGGAAGAGTATAAGTACACCTTTGATGACGAATTGGAGTTTAGGAACACGGGTAAGGTGGAGCGCTTTGCCAGAGTGAAGCATGCTGTGATGTATTGCTCTCAACCTTTGATGGAAGGTGGCATTTGCATCATTGACTCTCCAGGGCTTGAGGATAAAGCTATCGCTACTGAACTTGCCATGAAGGTAGCTAAGGAGTCGCAAGCTATTGTCTATGTTTGCACAGATAAGGGGTATGCTCAGCCAGACAAAGATTATATTGCTTCGGCGTTCTATAATTGTCCAAATAATGTGTTCTTTGTGATTAATAAATTTGATCTTGTTAGTAAAGAAGGCAGGCCTGAAGCCTTAGCTAAGGCGAAGATGGATACAGAAACAGTCTTTACAACAGAAGAAAAGGTCAATACGGAACTTCAGGACCGGAGGGTATTTGGCGTCAGTGCACTGCGGGCATTGGATTCCCGCAGGGGAATGACATACGACCTGGAAGAAGAAGAGGAAAAACCTCTTAATGATACACAGAGAAAATCAAAGTTCGAGAAGAGCTGGTTTGGTCCATTCGAGCAAGAACTTGAGAAATTCCTCACTACTGATGACAAGTGCATAGCCCAGTATCAGAAGTGCTTCAAACAGATGGCCTCTACCTACCGTGATAGTGAGGCTAAGATAGCCGAATACCTCCATATCTATCAAAACCAGTTAGACATGGACGAAAATAGCCGAATGGAGTGCGAAAGCATTATCAGAGATATAAAAACCAGCATAAGACTGACAGAAGAAACTTTTGATAACTGTTCGCTCCTGATTCAGAATGCCGTCACCACTATGCTCAATGGCTGTGCTACCCAATTGGACAAATCATGGGAACAAGATATGGAAGATTTGGCCCAAAAGGTGGATATAGGCACTTTCAAATACATGTGTCAAGGCTTTAAACTGATGAATCCGTTTTCCTCCAGGGAAAAGAAGGAAGCAAGTATGCGAGAGTTCATGGGCAAGTTCCTTGATGTAGTGACCGAATACTATGCTGATAAAGTTGAAACCTATATCAGAAACAATATGTCTGTGGTAGACACTGCCGTTGAAGAGGCCCAAAATAAACTTGATGTGCGGTTCGCCACAACAAAGGGCTTGTTTGATGACTTGTCTGGTAAATTGACTCATGGAGGTAATGGAGCTGTCGAAGGACAGACTCACAATAGTAACTGGTTGCAAGTTATCATCTCTGCCTATTTAGGCGACTACAGTCAGATGGTTAGAGGACAATATGAGAAGGTTCCTTGGATAGATTTCCTCAAAAAAACACTTCTCAATACTGTATGGCAATCTATGTTACTTATTTTTATTGATGGTGGTATAGGAGTGGCTATTGCTTTGGCTATAGAGTATCTGCAAGGTAAAAGTAACAAAAATGAGACTGTTAAGAAGATGTTGGCCACATCTAAGGATGGCATTGTTAAGGCTATCCGCTGCAATATAGAGGAGAGTACCAAAAGTATCAATAAAAAGGTGGCCGTGAGAATTAACGAGGAGAAAGTGAAAAAGTGTACAGAGGCAAAACGTAGCTTGAACGATAAGCAAACGGAAATGGCCAAGATAGAGGAATTCTTTGCTGACCACACTACTACACTAGAGAGCGAACGTGATCGCTTTGACCATATTCTCGACGCTATGTTTAGCGAGGCAAAGGTAGCATATAAAGAAGTGTTTGGTCGTCAACTAGAGTTGGAAGCCTTTAAACAAATGTAATCTATGGAAAATTTCGTTACTTTATTCAATACGCATTGGCAGACTGTGGAGGCTGAAACTCTATCGGCTGTCAGACGTCAACTTGCTGCCTATCGTTTTGATTTGGAGGAAGTGAATGATAGTTTCCGCAAGTCATGTGATGAGTGGTTCGATGGTAAACTGGCACCCTCTATTTGGTATAAGAATTTGAGCGAGTCTCAGACTAAATGTGCAGCCGATTTTCGTGACCAGGTGCTTGCTTTTAGGTTGGAAAGTGTAAAGATGGATAAGCCTAGTACATGGTGGGCTTACCTGTTTACGGTTCTGTCGCTCCCCGCCACTTATGAAAGTGTGCTTTTTTTGACCGAATGGGGTTTGCTCAGCCGTTTGTTCTGTACGTTGGGTATAGGCGTTCTGGTATGGTCGGCTTGTAAGGTTGGCATCGTGTCCCGAAAACGCAAATTCGAAGAACAGATAGTTGGCCTCTACAAGGCTCAGCTTGACAAGCAGAAAGAGAATCTGTTGAAGATTCTTGGGTAATCTTCATTCCCGATGGTGGCATGTTCGTATTGCCATCATCGGGAAAAAAGGGCTAATATGATAAACAGTAAAGTGAAACGCCAGAAGTTGATCTCAAGTCTAACCAACATCGGTGCACTTGCCGGCACTAATGATATTGGCGTGGCAGGCGGCATCGAGGGTTTAGGTCTGAGTGCCGTACAGGTCTTGTGTGACAACGAGACCAAGACCGTGAGAGACGGTTTGTTCAAGGTGGCGGTTATTGGCACTTGGGCTTGCGGAAAGACGACGCTCATAAATGCTTTGCTTGGCAAGAACTTTCTGCCGACTTTTGTTTTACCAAGCAGTTTTTTCCATATTTATGTCCGCTACGGAGACAAAGAAGACGAGGAATGGGTGGATGTTTAATGAAAGATGAGATAAAGTCAGATGGTAATACAGAGAATGGTGAATGCGTACGAATGCGCAAGGATGAGTTTGAAAAGGAATACTGTACTTACACATCAGGCGATGAGAAAGAACTAAGAGAAACGGGACGGATTGTGCGCTTTGAAAAAGTGGCTTATGTAGTCATGTATTGTTCGTCTCCATTATTAGCAGAAGGTGTAACTTTCATTGATGCGCCGGCATTGACAGCAAAAGAGTCTGATATGCTGCGTGTAATGTATACAGCTCGGGAAGCACAGGCTGTTATTTATGTCTTGAACAACCATGGGCTTTTTATGCATGATAAGGATTTTATTGAAAGAACGTTTGAACATGGTTCAAACAAAATATTCTTTGTGGTAAATAGGTTTGATTTGATTAGAGAAGAGGAACAGGCGATAATTCTTGAATATCTGAAGATTCGCACAGAGTCTATATTTACAACAGAAGAGCGGGTTGATACAAATCTTCAGTGCCATAGGCTTTTTGGCATCAGTGCGCTTCGCGCATTGGAAGCACGCACAGGGATGCGTTATGACTACGATGATATGCCCCTCATTCGTTCCGAACGAAAGGCATTGCTGGATAAAAGCGGTATTGAGCCATTCGAGCAGGAACTCAAAAGATACCTCGCTACAGACGATAAGTGCCGGCTTCAGTACCAGAGATGCTTCGAAGTGATGGCTTCGGTCTACCATGATGTTGAAGAGAGGCTCGAGCAATGTGATTTTATACTTCAAGAATGCAAAAAGCAAGAACAGGCAATCAGTGTCGCAAAGTTTGAAAAGTACAGGAAGCATGTTGCCGCTGTGCTTGAAGCCATCTTCAAGGAAGCAGCGGGGGCATATTATGTGGTATTTGGCAAAACCATGACGTTGCAGGCATTAGGGATAAACAAATAATATATGATATAAATAAGACATGGGATTCTTTGACAATATAAAGAGCGTATTTAATCATTTGTTGGGTAACAATCCGCAATACGACGATGCCGCAGTACAGTTTCAACTCCAAGGCTATCCAACTTCTTTTAATAGTGAACTCCGCTCTCAGATTAAGGCACTTTCTGACGAGATACACAAAGTATACAATACCGCAAACGAGAAATATTTCACCATCGGCGTGATTGGTGACTTCAGTGTGGGAAAAAGTTCTTTTGTCAACGCAATATTGGGCGACAACATTCTCCCAGTATCAGCGAATCCATGTACGGCAGTCATTACAAAAATAAAATATGGGAGGCAACCTCGTGTCGTGGTGAAATACAAGGACGACCGAGAAGCAGAGATGACTTATGACGAATATCTGAAATTCTCGGCATTCAACATTGAGGACTTCAGAGAAAGGGAGATTACCAAGGAATTGAGAAGATTCAAGAACGTGGAATATGCCACGGTGTATGTGAAATCAGATTTCTTGCGCAAAAGCAACCTTTGCATAGTCGATACGTTGGGACTGGCGGCAGATGAGTATGACAACAAGAAAACGATAGCCTCAGTGAAGGATGCCATCGCTGTAATATACGTTTGCGAAGAGCGCGGACTGACAGACAAGGATGTGAAGTTCATATCAGAATATCTGAATATTGAAAGAAACGATACATTTTTCTGCATAAACCGTATTGACTTGGTGAGAAAGAGCGAAAGAGACGATGTCAGGCGGTTGGTAGAACTGAAGTTGGACGACATATTACAAAAGGAAGGAAGCAATGCGAGCTTCCCTGCATCACACATTTATATGGTGTCATCCCTATACCAAGGTTTTGCAAATGGCTTTACTGACCATGACGATTATTGCGAGGGGATAGACTATCATGCACGTAGCGGCTTTAGGCCCGTGATGAAGGACATTTCGAACTATGTGAAAGAGAACTCCAAACTGGCAAGAGAACGCTCCATTAACGCCCTGCTCGATGCTGCTGTTTCGAAAGTCGCTTGTTTGCGGTCACTGAGATTGTCGGACAAGAATCGGGAAACTTTACAAACAGAAGAAAAGATAACACAAAAGAAAAAAAGGATCGGAGAACTTGAGAATAACGTCCAGCTCACAAATACGTTGTTCGAAAATCTGATACAAAGGACATACAGCCTTATCCCAAGCCTGTTTACTCAATACTCAGAAAAGGCAAACGGCAGTTGGCATTACACGATGCATTTCTTGTTGGTTGACAAGTTCTCTTTCGGATTCACCGACTATTTGGCACTTGAAAGAGATATAATGTCATTGCACTTAAATATATTCAAGTCGATGACCAACAAAAGATATGCCAAGCTCGAATCCTTGTCACCCCTGGTAGATGCCGTCTATCAGTATTTAAGGGAAAGTTTGACACCAATTGTAGATAAGTTGAAAAAAGAAACAGGCATTATAATAGACCAATTTGCAGAAACGCATTCCTACCAGGATATATTCAGCAGACACCTTACAGGAAACAAAGTGTTTTACTGTGTGCAGTCCCCTCCGGACGACGTGAAAAACGCAATGTACAAAGCTGCTGCGCAAGCAGGTATTGAATCAACATGGATGAAGAATAAAACCCGGAAAGAGAAAATGTTTGACGCTGCTTTCAGCGAAGGACTAAAAGCATTGGAAATACCTTTCAAACAAAAGGTTGATGAGGCATTCGGCACCGTGAAAGAATATATTCAAGAATGCAATGCCGATGCCAACAGTAACACAGTAAAGCAAATAAACATACTGAGAAAAGAAGTGGAAGCCTTAAAAGAGCAAAACAAAAAACGTGTGGCTGAATGGTTTCAGGAGTTGCAGTACTTCAAAAGTGTGGCGGAAGTACTTGGCAAGGCTAAGATAACAAAGACTGCATAAGACGCATATAGGTTTATGACAGAATAATATTATAGACAGATCGAATATGGGAATAGTTAGGAATACAGAGACGATAGAGGTTCTTGGAGCTAAATTTAATGGAGTAAGGGAACTCGTGAAATACTCGCATGTAAACGACCCATTTAACATAAGGTTTCCCGAATGACATGTATTATCTTCGCATCCGGAATTATTTTACCAAGAAAAATCATTGAAAGCAAAGAGTATTTTGAGAAGGTGATGCAGGACTATAACCAGCATCGCAATGTACGCAATCTCCGCAAGAACTGCAAGGATGAAGCCATAGACTATTACTGGGTGATGGAATACAGAAAGACATACCCAAATAGGAAGGAAGACCAAGCACAGACAGAGCCCCCCTTTCATGCCACTGGCCATATCAGAGAATATGATGTCTTCTACATGGAGTGTAGAGCAATTGGTGTTGACTACTCCCGACGGAGCCAGTTTGGAGCTTAAATTCAGCAGCCTTTTTGTAGTTGTGGAACTTCTAAACAAGATGTCAAGGTCATGATCAACTTTACAAGCAGAACGAGCTACTACATAAGCTCCCCCCCCGACAGACATGCGCAAGGGCCGTGAGACATTGGCAGACATCGTACGCAACAGCATGTGCCTTGACCCCCATGAGTACAACAATACTTACATTACAATCATTTTTAAAAGAATCATGAGTTTACTCTAAAAAGTCGGCAAGCCGACCTATGATAAATATTACATTTGTTTAACGCTATATCGTTCTTTGACATTTTGTAATCTGGAGAAAAATGCTTAAATTTGTACAGAAATCAAGACCAAGGATATGTTCAAGAAATCGACTACAAATAAGCAACTCGGACTGTTCACAACCGCATCTTCCCTGATGTGCAAGCGTGAAAGCAAGCAGTACGAAGACGAGAAGGCGTGGCACATGCAGTTTTACCGCAATGTCACCTGTAAAACATCGACGAAGATGTATTCCGTCCACTCTTTGACGAGAAGATGGGATGTCCCACGAAAGCCATCCGCCAACTTGTTGCAATGAGCATACTGAAGGAAGGTGCAGGATGTTCGGATGAGACGTTGTACGAGAACTGCCGCTACAACCTGCTTTGGCGTGCTGCACTTGGACTTTTCAATATTGATGACCAGTGTCCTGCCATTTCCTCATACTACCGTCTGCGTGAGCTGATATGTGACTACGAGGAGACGAGCGAGAATCATGAAAACCTTTATGAGAAATGTTTCCAGAAACTGACCGCCGCACAGTGCAAGGCATACAAGGTGTCAGGCAAGACCGTACGCATGGACAGCAAGCTCATCAGCAGCAATATCGCATGGTACTCCCGTTATGAGATCATCCACAAGACATTGCTCATGAGCGTTGACAAGGGCGTTGCATCACGTACATCCGACCAGCTGGTACGCCTGAGGGCAGAGGAGTTTCTTGATGAAGATGCATCAAAGACCGTCTATCGCTCGGACAGCGAGACACTGGGCAAGCGCCTGCTTGACCTGGGCATCGTCATAAGCCACTTGCTCAAAGTCCATGCGGAGAAGGAGCTTACACTGCTCAGGCGTGTATTCCACGAGCAGTATGACGTATCCCAAGACGGTACAATCACCGTACGCGACAAGAAGCTCATCACCTCAGACAGCGTGCAGAACCCGAACGACACTGATGCCGCCTACCGCAGTAAGGGAGGCAGGAAAGTGAAGGGCTTTGAGGTCAACATCACAGAGACCTGCGACGAGGAATCCAAGCCTAATCTCATTACCGATGTACAGGTGGAACCGGCCAACAAGGCAGACAACACCTTTGTCGAGGATGCTGTCAGGAAGACTAAGGAAGTCACCGGCAACAAGGTGGACAAGGTACATGCCGACGGAGCCTACCAGAGCAAGGAGAACCGGAAACTCGCAGCAGACAAGGAGAATGGCTTTGACTTCATTGCCAACGGAATCCAGGGAAAGCCCTTACGTTTTGACCTTGACCTGCAGGAGGACGGGACACTTGAGATAACCGACAAGCAGACGGCAGAGGTAATGACCGCCATCAAGGTGAAGGATGACAAGTGGAAGATACCCGTCAAGACAAAGGAAGGCAGGGACACTTACCGATACTTTGACAAGGCCAGCATTGAACGCTCCAAGGTAAGGCGGCAGACGGAATCCATCCCGTGGGACGAACGCAAGAAGCGGAACAACGTCGAGGCAAGCATCTTCCAATACTGCTTTCACACCCGGAACAACAAGACACGTTACAGGGGATTAATCAAGCATACGCTCCAGGCAATAGCCCGCTGCGCATGGATTAACATGCGCCGACTTTTCCTCTATGACATCGAAATGTCTCTCCAGATTGCGTAAAATGTTTCAAGGAGCGCCTTGGGCCTGTAAAAGACCCACATATTGGGCACATAACCGCTCATTGGAGCTCATATACGATGCCTTGACACTCCGAAACGGAAAATCTTGCATCATCCCAAATCGATCTGCAGACTCGGGATTACCTACCGATGATGCAGAAATGTCTAACTTAAATGCTACTTTTTGTAGCGGAATAAATCATTTAAACGTAAGTCGTTGATAAATAGCACTCACGTTAGATTGATGGATTACCATCGTATGGTAACACAAGATGTCTATGAACATATGGCTGAATGGTGGAAATTCCAACGTCGCCATGAATGCAATCTGTTTGAAGCCCTTTTCAAGGACAGAGAGGATGTCACTGAAGAGGATATAGTTGCTATTGTGACTAACGTAGCAGAGTTCTTCAATATGCCGACACCAGAGATAAGCAGTAAGTGCGAGACGTTTGCTGAGGTTCTGTTGGGTGACAATGCCGACAAATGCGAATTGTCTTATAATATGGAAATGCTGAAAAAGACAGGTATCAACAACAATGATGCCTTTACCTTGTGTTTCGTTCATGAGATGGCACACCAAATGCTCTTTCATTACCGCTTTTCTCTGTTCTGCAGCGAACGATGGATTCAGGAACTTGCAGCGGACATGACAGCCGGATTATATGCGGCAAGACATCTATTGACAACTGGCAAATTCAAATACGCATTGTCAAGACAGAAATACAGCCTTACACATCCCGATGGCAAGTTGAGGAAGGAAATTGTAGAATGTGGCCGTCAAAATCTGGAACGGATGAGAGTGGATGGCAACACGATTATGGACATCGTGATAAGATACATGCCGTTTTTCGTTTATACCTACTACGACACGTTAGAAAGCGATTATCGAAAGATGGCATACGAACTTGAATTACCTTCACCTCCCCCACCGCAGCCTGTCAGGATTGAAGACCTGCCAGATAGCAACTTGATTAAGCAAGCAGTAATGAAACTAAAGAGGTCTTCGTGTTGGCCTGGAGGAACGGAAGGCCAATATGAAGACCGAGTTGTACGGCAGGAGGACATATCTATGGGGATTAACCCAGCTTTGGACTACTTGTCCATGCC
>JALFCG010000181.1 GCA_022771265.1 Prevotella sp. | reverse complement strand
TGAAATACTACCGCACCGATTTTGTGGCCCGTGATGAGGAATACCTCTCCGATGCGCTGCTGGAGCATATTGCCGAAATGGTGCAGCTTGAGCATGGTGTGCGGATTGATGGTCAGCGCTACATCATGGTCATGAGCGATGAAGAGGCCGATGCGCTGGAACAGAACTGGAGCAATTACACCGATGTGCAAGCTATGTACATTTCAAAGAATGTTCTGTTCACCTCCAGCCAAGTTTCCCTGTTCAAGGACACAGCTCAATTCATCATCCCGGACTACTACTTCAATTTTGAACTGCGAGAGGAGGGGGAAACATGGTAACGGGTATTGCAGCTACATTATTCGATTTTCAGGAGCAGGCTGTCATCCAGCTTCTCGACCTCTGCACGGATAGCCGCAGCAAGCAGACCATCGTCATGAAGGCTCCCACAGGCTCCGGCAAAACCATCATGCTAATTGATTTTGTGGATGAATATTTGAACAAGGTCAACTCCAATGCGGCCTTCATCTGGCTCTGCCCCGGCAAGGGCGATTTGGAAGAACAGAGCCGCCAGAAAATGAGGAAATTCGCTCCGCACCTGAATACGCAGAATCTGTTCGATGCCCTCCAGAATGGCTTTGAGCCGGAAAGTACCACTTTCATCAACTGGGAACTTGTCACCAAAAAGGGCAACACGGCCATTCGGGACAGTGAACGCAAGAATCTGTTTGACCGCATTGCCGATGCCCACCGCAAGGGTATCGCCTTCATTGTCATCATTGACGAGGAGCATTCTAATAACACCGCCAAGGCCCGTACCATCATTGATGCTTTCTCCGCAAAGAACATCGTGCGTGTCAGCGCCACCGCCGAAGAGAACAAACGCTACGAATATTTCGAGATTGATGAACTGGATGTTATCAACGCTGGCCTGATTACCAAGGCCCTCTATGTGAATGAGGGTATCACGGACGGTGTGGAAATTACCGATGACTACGATTATCTGCTCGACCTCGCTGATGCCAAGCGCAAATCCATCAGCGCACATTATCAGGCCATCGGCAAAAACATCCGTCCGCTGGTGCTGATTCAGTTCCCAAATGGCCAGCCGGAAACCATTGTGGCCGTGGAGCGCAAGCTGGAATCTATGGGATACACCTACGACAACGGCATGGTCAGCAAATGGATGAGCGAGGACAAAAAAGACCTCCCGGACAATCTGACCGAGAATGATGCACAGCCCGTGTTCCTGCTCATGAAACAGGCCATCAGCACAGGATGGGATTGTCCCCGTGCCAAGATTCTCGTGAAGCTGCGTGAAGGCATGAGCGAGAACTTTGAAATCCAGACCATCGGTCGTATCCGCAGAATGCCGGAGGCCACTCACTACGAGGATGACCTTCTGGACTTCTGCTATGTGTACACCTTTGATGAAAAATACAAAGCGGGGCTGCTTGCCAATATGGATAAGGCGTATGAAACCCGCCGCCTGTTCCTGAAACCTGTGTGCAAAACATTCACGCTGGAAAAGCAAATCCGTGACCTCGATTTTGACGGCCTCGGTGAGCGTGAGGTGCTGAACAAGGTGTATGCCGCACTGGTCAAGAAATACAAGCTGGGCAGCGATAAGAAGCAGAATCAGATGCTGATGGCAGATGCCGGATATGTTTTGGGTGACCAAATCTTCGGTCAGGCTCTGCATGGCCAGTTCGTCCGCACCTCTGCTGTTGCCGAAAGCACCAGCTATTACACCACCCACAAGCGTGTGGATACCCATAAACACGGTATTCAGCTTCTCCATAGTGTGGACTCCATCAAGACCGCCATCGGTATGCCGACTGGCAAGGTCAAAACTATTTTAGAGCGTCTGTTCCGCAAGGGCAACAGCGCCTACAAAAAGCTGCTCTCGCTGGAAACAGCAGAATTCTATGCCTTTGTCATCAACAACGAGCATCGGCTGAAACAGGAATTCCGGGAAGTCACATCCGATATGACAGAACAGATGAGCCTGCTGCTCCACCCGAAGAAATCTACATTCCATATCCCGGAGCAAGACTTCTTCAAGTATGACCCCGGTGTGAAGAACGAGGTCGAATACCTGAACAATGCCTATATGGAATATACCTCCGGCTTTGCCACCAGCCTTGTGCGCAGCACCTCCGAAATGCTGTTTGAGCAGTACTGCGAGGGCCGCTCCGATATTGAATGGGTGTATAAAAACGGCGATACCGGACAGCAGTATTTCTCCATCGTCTATGTGGATGCGATTCAGCATCAGTGGCTGTTCTACGCAGACTACATCGTGATGAAGAAGGATGGCACGGTATGGGTCATCGAAACCAAGGGCGGTGAGGCCAAGGGCAAGGACAAAAACATCGACCGCCAGATTCAGAACAAATTCAATGCGTTCAAGGCATACGCTGCCGAAAAGGGACTGCATTGGGGATTTGTCCGGGACAAGGACAATCAGCTCTATATCAATAATACAGAATTTGCGATTGACATGGCAGACGAACATTGGCAGCCGATTGCGGATGTGTTTTAAGGAGAAATTATGGCACTGAAAGAGAAAGAACCATACGAATTACTGAAAACAAAGGCCATCTATGCCATCTTGGATGGAGATACTACATTAGGAAGCTATGACTTTGAAGATGGCACTTCTATTTCTGTTTCAATGCCTTATTTGAGCGGCCCAGACCTGTGTGATATTTCTTCATTGTTTGGCCTGCCCGAAACGTACTCATGGGGTGGTTCCAATTTAAGCCGATGGCAGTATCTCGATAATCTAATGGCATTTTGTATAAAGAATCGACGCTGTTCAGATTTGCTGGCTTATTTGTTTAGAAAGGAACAGTTTACTAAAATGCTTTCCGGTCGTGGTGCGCATGAGATTGATGCTGCTTATAATTATATTGTTCATCAAACCATTGAGACGATAAATGGCCAGCTATACTTTGGTGGTCACGAACTATCCGTGATTGGACAGCAGTTCTTGGTTAAGAAAATCGGCGCAAAAGTTGAAGTGGAATCCCCAAGAATCAAATCAATCGACAGAGAGTACATCAAAAGCATTTCGTCTCGTGCAATGGACGACATTGATAACCTAAATTTTGATAGTGCGATTACAAAGTCACGAACATTGCTGGAAGAAACTTTTTGCTATGTGATTGAAAGGAAGGGCGAGACACCTGTAACATCAGGCAATATGGCTGAGTTGTATAAACAGGTCAAAGGGCTATACAACATGCACGGAGATGCAAATACTGACCGCCGAATCAATACGCTGCTATCGGGATTGGAAAAAATCGTATCTTCTATATCGGAAATGCGTAACAAAGACAGTGATGCTCACGGCGTTGGTGCTGCCAGAATTAACATTGATGAGCATCATGCTCGGCTGTTTGTTAATGCAGCTATGACTATGGCAGACTTCATTCTGTCGGTTGAACTTAAAGCAAATTAGGAGAATACGTATGGGAATTAGACTAACCGGGATAAGCACACCTTTTGGTGGAGCCGAATGGGAATACACTGATAAACAAAAGGATTACGCCGCCCCTATTGTCATTTCGCCTGACCAAAGGATAAAAGTATTCATTAGTTCCATTTGTGGAGATGGTGGAAAATATGACCGAGTGCGGGCAAAAATCAAACAAGCAATTGAAGATACGAAGTTGGCAGATGTTTATTTGTTTGAAGCGAAAGATGCCTCCACATTACCTGCTGGAGACCACTATGTTTGGGCGTTGGAAGATAGTGATGTTTGCATTTTTTTAATTGATAATAGTGATGGTATCACTCCCGGCGTTCAAAAAGAAATTGATACCGTAAGAAGAAAAAAGATTAAAGCCTTATACTATTTTTGTGATGAATCAACGAAGGAAAAAACAGCACTCGAGCAAAGTATAATGGGCGCAACTTATGCCAAAAGCAAAACTGTACATAAATTTGATGATTTAAGTCAAGACGGCGCACAGGCCTTAATCAATGATATTGTGACCATCTATCTAAATTACTGTAGAGGTCGTCTAATAGCAAAAACGCAGGCTGCAGAAGAATCTTTCGGTTTGACAAGCTTACCACAAAATGCCAATTTTTATGCACCAAAGATACCAAAAACAGTTGTGAGCAATATAGACAAGTGCAAAGATTATATATTAAAGCTTACGGTTGGTTTTTCAACTGTAAGAATGATGGATGAAGAAATCAAAACAAGTAAGCTTGACGAATGGGGCGAACAATTTTTAGCTGTCTTATTTGAGGCCAAGTCAATTAAGAATTTCAATACGGGAATGTTTTTGGATGCATTAAAGGAACTGCAAGATGAAGTGTACTTTGGTGTTGTCACTCTTCGATGGCAAGCCATTCAATCGTATTATTTAGGAGACATTACAAAGTGCATTGATAATCTGGAAGCTGCCTTGAAATTGGCCAAAGAAACCTCGCAACCAACTTGGGTTATTCAAGATATTCTTATTGATTTGAGAAACGTGCATTGGGTTAATTGTACGGCAAGCAATTGCTACACTGAATCTTCAGCTCAAAAGGAATTAGATGGTATAGAGGAGAATGTAAACTATCCTGTTTTAGATAGAATTAATGAGTCTTTGCAGGAAAAATATATTAGCGGATTATATAAAAAGCAAACAGAATTTCCGTATACCATTACGATTGGCAACAATTATGACCAATATGGGGAATTATTAGCCAGTTCCTTTATAGTTTCTATTTATAACGGTTCATTAACTCATATTTTGCTTTATTACGATAAAATCAGAGACTTTGTTTTTTATTTGTGCTGCAAGTATGATGATTGGAGATTCAGAAAGGATTTATTGAAGCTTGCTATTTTTTCCGGAAAGGAAAAAGAGATAAAGGGAATTCAAGAGTCCTATCCTGAAATCTTGAATGAAATGAATGAAAAAGATGCCGCAGAAATAATGGGATTTTGCAACAACCACCCTATTGCATACCGCCGTATATCCAGTCAACTATTGGCGTTTGGCACTATTGGGTATTATTTGAATGATTCCGATTATGCGAATTATGAAGGACAGATTATCAGCACAATCAAAGAATGGTTGAGTAGCAAACATAGCGTCATTGCAATTGGTCAGAGTATTTTCACTTGCCTCACCGGGACTGCTTATCGAATGCATCAGGATATATTGGCGGAAATATGCTGTACTTTTATGGATAATCATTACAGTCGCTGGTATATGGACATGTTTAAGTTCATTGCAAATCGGATTGATATAAACAAGATGAGTGCAGACTGTGCGCAGTCATTAATTGAACACATAATTACTGTTTTAGAAAACGAACAAGAACGCAAACAAATCGGATATGCTCCTTCTTTTTTATTTATTCTTCGTAAGCAAAATCTCGACGCAACGAAAAAACTGGATGCCAAAATCGCAGAATATTTACCAGAGTTTTATACTGGTGCATATAAACTGGAAACAACCCTTGAGAAGCAAAAAGATTTTCCTGATTTCATTCAAGAATATATAAAACGAATTGAACACAGCAACGAAACGCAGGGAAAAAACGGGCAATTCTTCGGTCATGGCACACGGGATATTGCTACAGTGAGAGCAGTTTTGCTGGAGGACGGTTTTAACTGTTCTTCTGATATAATGGATTCGTTAATATCTGCGGTTTCGGAAACATTATTGGTGTCCAAAGAAGGAATAGATATAAAACTTGACGCGGTATACTTACTTACTTGCATTGCTATAAAATATCCAGAAGATTTTTCAAGGAATAATCATATATTCAAAAAGATAATAGAACGAAAAAATGAAATTATAGATATTGATAATACACTAATGTCATCAAATATTGATAAAGTGTCGCTGGAAATCGCTATTGCATTCCTTCGGATATCAATGGGTGAAAATAGCTATGTTGATATTTTAGAAGGTATATCATATATTCAAAATGATATGGCAACGAGTATTTCTGTCACGAGAACAATCATCAAGTTTTTTGAAGTAGATGATAGCGTTGTGTATAGTGGCTCAGTTGTCAAGACAAAAATCTAAGATTTTTATAATGAACTGATATAGTGGACAAGTTACAAGAAACATGGGGAGAACAGTGGGAGAATCCCAAATTCTGTGTAAACGCTGAATAGCAGTGTAGAAAAGAATAGATATTTTATGATGAGGGGGACGGCATATCTGCCGTTCCCTTGCTCACACTATAACGGCAATACCGTTCTGGTGTCAAGGGCAGCGG
>JALFCG010000158.1 GCA_022771265.1 Prevotella sp. | reverse complement strand
TCGAAGCTCAAGGGCTGCACACCGTTGTGGGTGACTCCTAACGGTCGCTCTCAAGAACAGAAACTGACCCTCGGCCTGCCGTTTGCCGGCGACTATGAGGTGACTCTCGGTGCCGAGACACGTGCGGGAGTGGTTTATGGTGAACCATATCAGTTCAGCCTCTCACAGAACGATTTCGCACAGCTGAGCGACGAGATGTGGGCTAACCTCGCCGGTGGCGTAGGCAAGACAAAGAAGTGGGTGCCCTGCAACGGCAACTACGGTGTGGGACGTTGCTCCGGCCCAGTGATGTATGGCAGCCCTGATGACGTGAGGAACGATGGCTCCGGTTCTACCGACCTTATGTTTGGTAGTGCCAACTGGGCACCTAACTGGGACCCTGGCTTCCAGTCATGGCTTATTCCTGCCGACGACCCATACATGAGCTCTTACATGGAGTTTGGTCTTGACGCCAAGAACGGCTGTACGGCAGTTGTGTTCCGCAACGACGCCAATGGCGGTACGATGATGAATGGTAAGTTCAATCTCAACGTGAGCGACAAGACTCATCCCGTCATTTCGTTCAGCGACTGCTATTCACTGCACAATGCGGCTTTCGATGAGGTATGCTCCAACTATACCCAGGACGTGAAGATTATCGAGTGTACACCTTATCTGTTGCAGATTGCCACAATGCGTACCAACTCTGAGGGTCCTTGGTGGATTATCTGGAACTTCGTGTCGCAAGAGGTTATCGACACCAATGGCGAGTGCATACCAAAGGAGGAGAGCGGACTCATCGAGAAGACCGAGCCTGAGCTGCCTACATTCAGCAACCTCACTACCGACCTGTTCACTACCGAGATTAATGGTGTGACATACGTGGGCAACCAGATGACATTCATCATCAACGACGAGACTCCTTACGACTGGATGTGGTGGAACGGTTCGCCTGCAGTGAGCAAGTGGGAGAGTGTTACTAAGGGTGACTACACCACCAACTGGGCTCCTGCATGTAGCGACGAGATTGGTGACTTCGAGCTCGTTATCTCACGCGCTTCCGACGGCTCTTACAACTATGAGTGCGGCGAGAAGTCGGGCAAGGTGACTATTGCTGACGACAAACTTACCTTCGACGACGAGATTACCATCCTCACAGCAAGCAACGACACACGCACAGTGACCGTGACCGGTAAGGAGTTCACAGTCCTCGCTTGCGAACCGGGAGAGTCGGTGACTATCGGTGTTCCTTCTTCAAATGACGAGAACGGCAACATTGACTCTTATCTCTGCGCGACCCTCAACTTCAAGAAGATTGAGACCGGAGCAACAGGTCCTACCGTAGTGCCTCTCAACACCAACTACGGTGACGAGGGAATATCATGGACAGAGAACGGATGCGTGCGTCTCGGATTCCACCACTACGGCGAAGGCGGCAAGGGAATCTTCAAGGATGCAGCAAGCGTGAAACTGAAGAAGAACCAGACTATTAAGGTGACATTCAAGCTCAAGCCTGGAGTCATCACATGGAGCAAGACTCCTAAGTGTGCCCTTATAGACAATAACATTAAGAAGACATGGGAGCCAGGATGCTTCGACCTTGATGATGCAGTGACAGTGAATGTTGACGGCGAGACCACCGTCACACTTACCAACACCACTGGTTCTACACAGAAGTTCACTGACACTTGTCTCGACCTTTCAATCCAATTCGATGGCTTCGGCGAGGGTGACTATGCTGATATGTTTGAAAGTGTAACATGTGTCATCGAGTGATATTGTGACTAAGAATTATAAAATGTAAATTCTTAAACAAGAAGATAAAATGAAAAATAAAATATTATATAGTATAATGGCGTTCGTCCTCGGCTTCTGCTTTACGGCATGTAGCGACGACGTTGAGTATGGTGTAGGCACTACCCCACTGCTCAAGGACGGTTCGGTCGTCACCGGTTCGGCTGACGTCACCGCAACGTCGGCAACCATGAACGGTACTGTTGACGGTCTTGAGGCTCAGTCTTCAAGCGCATACGTCACGGGATTCTATTACGGCACATCACAGGACAATCTCTCCGAGCGTGTGACAGCCCAGAGCGACGCGACGTTCAGTGCCACAATCTCCGGTATGCCAGGAACTGTTTATTACTATCAGGCATTTGTTAGTTTGCAAAGTAAGGTGACGGTAAAGGGTGAGGTGAAGAGCCTCATTCTTACCGACACCAAGGCTGTCACCGGCGACTACAAGGACTTGACAGCCAACAGTGTGAAACTGTCAGGACAAATCCAGCAGTTGCCTGCCGACGCTGAGGTGGGTATCGTCGTATCAGGTGTTCCTGGCGACGAGCGTGTTCGTGCCGGTGTGCGCATCCCCGGTGTTCTTGGTACTGATTACAGTATTGAGGCTCTCGGTCTTGTTCCTGCCACGACATATTATTATGCTGCTTATCTTGACCTCGGTCAGGGCGTGGTATATGGTGAGACCAAGGAATTCACCACTGCTGCCAAGGAATTTGACGTTGACAACGACCTCGTTGACCTTGGTCTCTCTACCAAGTGGGCAAAGTGCAACATCGGTGCTTCGTCGGAAACTGAACTGGGAGCTCTCGTAGGTTTCGGCGACCTCACTGGTTACAACACCAGCATCAATCCCGAGGACTATGCCTCCAGCGACATCTACAAGAAGGCACAGGACGTAGCCAACAAGGTTACTGATGGCAAGACCACTATTCCTACTATTGCCGAATATGAGGAACTCTTCCGCTGCTGCAAGGTGGAGTGGATGGAGAAGGAAGGTGTGGCTGGCTATCAGTTCACCGGTCCTAACGGCAATTCAATCTTCATGCCCGCTGCCGGTTCACGCACAAAGGGCAACACTGCAGGTGTAGGCACCGAAGGTCGCTATCTCTCAGGCTCTGTCAATGGTTCCGACAGTCAGTTTGCCATGAGCTACCTGTTTAACCAAAACGGCAACGGCCGTTCTACAACACCTGTTTATCAGGCTCTCTCCGTACGCCCCGTTTCAGTGGCAAAGAACATACCGTTTGACAAGTCCTTGCTCTGCAAGACATGGGAAATCGACCTTACCCTCGATGGTGAGTATCAAGTATTCCATGGCCCTTCATACTTCTATGGAACTGACGACTCGTGGCGTACAGTGACAAATGGCGAACCTGTCGTAGGCGACTCTTGGTGCTGGGATGCCGACTTTGCCGGCACCTCATGGGTAGTGGGCGGTAGCGAAGCCAACTGTCAGGGCTCTATCACCTTCAACGAGGATGGCACAGTAGTTGTCAAGCATGTTGATGCCGACGGCAAGGAAACCGTTGAGAAAGGCACATACACCGTGGACGAGGCAAACAAGACCATCACCCTCGAAGGTGCCAACTGTCTTGCTCCTGCCAACTTTGGTCCTGGATATGTTGACGACTTGAAGAACAACATCAAGATACTCTCACTCACTGACAAGTCATTGCAGTTGGGCGTACTCCGCAATCCTTCACAGGGTGCAGCTCTGTTGAGCATCAACATGATTCCGCAGTTGGAGAAGTATGGATATAAGGCTACGCTGAATTGCTATGGCCAGAAGCCCGGAGGCGGTGAGCCTTCCGACGCTTGGGCTGGAGCTACAGTGACAGTGGCAGGTGGACAGACAGGTACATACACTGTTACATTCAACACAGCCGAGCCTCGCGCTTACGGACAGGTATATGTTCTTGATATCGAGGGCTTCGCAGCTGCCTATCCCAATGCTTTCGTCAAGATTGACACCCTTAAGGCTGATGGCAAAGTCATTCCATTTGATGCAAACAAGTTCTATTATGGTGACATTGAGAACAATGGCAAGTATCGCGTTGAGATTGCAAACATCTGGGGTTACGGACATAACGATGCCTGGAATGGTTTGAAGGACACTCCGTTCCATCCCGGAGGTGGCGAGACCACCGAGGAGACAGCCCTTGCCTTCAACTCCACCTTCGAGGTGACATTCACCATCGTTTCTCTCGACACCAACCTTGAATTCAATGCAAAGCAGACTGCCGTAGGACTTGAGCCAGGATGGGCTCAGCCAGGCAACTGGGGCAAGGAGAATCCAGGAGCCATTAAAGTGGTGAAGGAAAACTTCCAGTATAAACTCGCTTCAACTTCAGATTTAAGTTTGAATATTGACGTGGATGCTGATTGTGATGGCGTAGGTCCTGCCAATGGTGCTGTCTGTCTTGTGGATATCGTGGACATCCGTAAATACTTCTCAGGATTCTCTGCAGAGTTAAAGTCGGTAGTCAACGACGGAGTGAATGTTCCGTTTGATGCTTCGAAGATTCTCTATGGTGACATTGAGAATAATGGAAAATTCCGTGTTGAACTCCACAATATTTGGGGTAGTGGCACTGCTGCAAACCCTGCATTCGACGGAGCGACAGTGGTGGAAGGCAACAACTGCGTGCTTTCACTCGGCTATCAGAAGTCATGTAAATACACCATTGGTAACTTCTCTACCGAGCTGTTTGCAAAACCATGGTAATTCTTGAATTATATATTAATATTTAGAAAGTATGAAAAAGATATCATCAATATTCCTGATGCTTTTCGCCATGAGCGCGGTGATGTTGTCAGCTTGCGGCGACGACAGCAACCCTAACCCACTGGAGGAAAGCAAGGGAACGCTCAACATCACTCCCACCGAACTCACGTTCGGTGTGGATGGTGGTGACGCAGTATTCACCGTAGAGGGCGGTACTGCTTTCGCCCGTTCTGAGGCTGACTGGCTCACAGTAACCCGTGTGTCGGGCAACAATAAATCGTCGTCGTTCTCTGTCGTATGCGCAAAGAACACCGGCGAGGAGCGCCAAGGCTCCATCCTTGCCAACCTCAACGGAGCATTTTCACGCATCAGCGTGACCCAGTCGGGCAAGATAATAAAGCCGGAGGAGTCATACACCTTCCGTACCGCAAAGGAGATAGCCAAGGACATGTTCCCGGGCTGGAACCTCGGCAACACTATGGAGGCAACCGGCGACGGACTTGGTGCCGAGACAACATGGCAGAAGACCAAGACCACACAGGCCGTCATCGACTATGTGAAGTCGCAAGGCTTCAAGTCTGTACGCATTCCCTGCTCATGGTACATCCACTCCACCAACGGCAAGATTGACGCTGACTGGATGGCACGTGTGAAGGAAGTGGTTGACTACTGCGTGAACGCCGGACTCTACGTGGTGCTCAACGACCACTGGGACAGCGGATGGATAGAGGTGGAAGGCTTCTCTGCCAGCACCTCACAATATAAGCCGGTGAGCGAGGAGACCATTCTCAGCAAGATTAATATGCTGAAGAACCTCTGGACACAGATTGCTAACGCATTCATGAACTATGACGAGCACCTGCTCTTTGCCGGTCTTAATGAGCCGTTCCAGGACTACAACCTGTTCAGCACCCGCCACAAGGAGCTCACTCCGATCCTGCACCGCTACAACCAGGCTTTCGTTGATGCTGTGCGTGCCACCGGAGGCAACAACTCTGCCCGCATACTCGTGGTTCAGGCTCCTTCCACCAACATCTCTTCTGCTTGCGACGAGAGCATCGGATTTAAGATGCCGACTGATGCGGCAGATAAGGGCTTGATGGTTGAGGTACACTACTACGACCCGTATGAGTTCTGTTTGAAGGCTGACAATGCCACATGGTTCTGGGGTAACGGCAATCATGTGAGCGGAAGTACCCACAATGCCACTTGGGGTGAGGAGTCTTACACCAAGAGTCAGTTTGAGATGATGCGCAAAAAGTTCTACGACAATGGCGTTCCGGTAATCGTTGGAGAGTGTGGAGTGCAGTGGCGTGAACTGTCAGCTAACCAAGCTGAGCACGACGCTTCGGTGAAGGCATGGTGGAAGTGTGTCATGGAGAATGCCCAAGGCAACGGTATCATACCTATGGTTTGGGATATCAACAGTGCAGACCGCAATGGCGAATCAGGCATCATGACCATCATCAACCGCGCCAACCTCAGCATCTTCTGCCAGCCTGCCCTCGACGGTATCACCGAGGGTGTGAAAGCTGCGAAGTGGCAATAGTAAGTTAGGGAATTAAATAATTCGCCTTATTGCGGTCGTCGATATACATTCGGCGACCGCTTTTGTATTTGCGGCTGGCAAACGAGTGAGTGAAGTTGACGTGACGGCTGCCGATGGCTGCCATCTGCATCAACGAATGAAACAGGGAGAGGCTCGTTGACACCTCGCTACGGCTGTTGGCATGCAGAGCCTCTACAATCTCCGGACGACTCTCGGCATACTGACGCGAAATCCACACGACGAGTGGCACGTGGAGCTGGTGGTCGGAAGGCACCATAGACGAGTGGAGGAAGTGCTCGCCATCGTCGTAAAGGTCTTCTCCGTGGTCGGAGGTATAGACCATCGTTGCCCTTGCCCCGCTCTTCGCAAGCATGTCGATGATGGAGGAGAGCAGATGGTCGGTATAGACTATCGTGTTGTCGTAGGCGTTGACAAGGCTTTCCTTGTTGGCGACCTTTGCCTCAGTGGCATCGTCGGGCTTGAACCGTGAAAAGCTGTCGGTGTAGCGTTCGCGGTAGTTGAAATGCGAACCGTAGCAATGGAGCACGACAAGCAACGGCTTGTCAACATCAGAGTTTATCTCACGCTGCAGTCGGGGCAGCAGTTCGCCGTCGAGCACGTTCTCGCCCAGTGGGAAGTCGTCCCTGATGAACTTGCAGTGGTCAGCCTCCTCGCCAAGGAAATCGATGAACGACCCGTTGCGACGCTGGTTGGAGATGAACGCCGTGCGGAATCCCGTCTCCTTGAACGCGGTGATGATGCCCCGCTGATGGTACAGGCTGTCGAAGTCTATCGCCGAGACGGCTGTCAGCAGCATCGGCACGCTCTTGTGGGTGGTATTCGACTCGCTGTAGGCATTGGTGAAGGCTACGACGCCGTCGGTTCGGCTTAGCAGCGGAGTGGTGTTGCGATTGTAGCCGAGCAGTCCGAAGTTCTCTGCACGTGCGGTCTCACCGATGACGAGCACGTGTACCTGCCTACCCTTTATGCTGTCGTCGTCAAGACGCAGGGCGTTGAACCGAAACGAGGCGGAAGTCTCCGGGTAGTTCTTCACATCGGCATAGCGTTTGACGGCAAGACAGAGGTTGTAGGTCACGTTGACAGGGAAGATGTCGTCAATCAGTCGCATCGGTTTCCTTCCGTTGACGGCTATGAGGGCTGTGACCACGCCGAGTGAAGCGACGATAGCGGCAATCCTCCGCTGACGTCTGAGGAAGGAAGGCTTGAGCTGCTTTCGGCGGCTGATTGCCATTGCTGCCATGACGAGCACGGGAATATAGAGCACGAACACTAAGAGTACGGCAGGTACGAGATTGCCGAGCAGTTCGGTTATCTCTCCCATATTGGTCGTTACGACATTGAGAAACATGTCAACACTGATGATCGACTGTCCGAAGAGTCGTGTGAGCACTATCTGGAACGCTGCCATGAACACAAACGGGAACAAGCCCCATATCGTCACTCCCAGCCTTCTGTTTGACGCCGCTGCAAGCCAATAGAAGCCCAAGGGCAGCAACAGGTTTGTAGCTGCTGTCCAGAAAGTCTGATGTTCCGAAAGTACGAGCAGTACGTTAGGAATCATCATCACCGCGAGAAACAAATAAAAAACCTTTTTCAAAATCTTATATCCTTGTTTATATCTTTAAAAATATCGAATCGCGAAATTTTCGCAGAAACGAGTTAACCGTTAACCTTTAACAAAAGAATGAGTGTGGGCTATTAAAACGCTTCATTGATGTTGAAGATGAATCCCGACTGTCCGGGCTTGCCGAACCCGTAGTCGAGACGCACGTTGACGTTTTTCTTGAACTCCCATCGGTAGCCGAAGCCCCAGTTGGGAAGGAGCTTGCTGAACTGCACTTCGCTGAACTTGCTGAACACCGAGCCGAAGCCTCCCCAGACGACCAGTCCGTTGCGTTTCCAGACGTGCTGACGCAGCTCGAGCTGTGTCTCAAACTTGTGTTTGTCGCGATAGCGTCCCTCGTAGTAGCCTCTCATGGAGTTGCTGCTTCCGAAGAGTGCCATCATCGCCCATGAGGGATTGCCGAAGTTGAGTGTCGCCCTGAAGTCGTGGGCGAGTATCGCCCCCTTCCACAGTCGTGCATAGACGTCGCTTTGTATCTCTGTGGTGGTGAACGCATACTTGTTGCCAAGGAACTTCGGACGTATCGACTGCTCTACGTTGAGGTAGTAGCCACGGTGTGGATTGGTGAGCACGTCGCGTGAGTCGTACATCAGCTGCACGCCCACTCCGAGGTTCCACAACGTCGCGTCCTGACCCTTGAGCAGCTCCGGCTTGGTCACGTCAGTCGAACGTATGAAGTCGTAAGCCATCATCGGTCCGAGGTAGAGGTTGTCGGCAAGTTTCACGGCATAGGATGCTTTTATGCGTGCCTGCCAGCGCTGCATCTCGCATCCATTATTGTAGTCGTCGCAGCTGTCGTAGCCTATTCCCCAGAATCCCGACGGGAAGGAGAAGAAATAGACGGTGTATTTCAGTCGCGACTTGTCTTGCGGGAAGATGTTGGTGCCTCGAATGCCGAGGAGGTAGAAGCCTACTGACGACACGTCGCTGAACAACGAGACGTTTGACGGCGGGAGCAGCGTGTCGGTCTGGCATGTGCGGTAGAGTCCTGCCGCCACGAGTCCGAGTCCGAACTTGATGTCGGAGTTGTAGTGTGGTCCTCCTATGATGCTGAAGTCAAACTTCTTGTGCTTCTTGTTTTTGTTGGCGTCGTTGAAGTAGTCGAGGAACTTGTCGAACCACGACTTCTTCTTCACCACCGTGTCGGTGGCGACGCTGTCCGTTTGTGCCATGGTCACCATGGAGCACATCAGAAGGATGACGATATATATTATTTTTTGTTTCATATTAATCAACAAAGCCTCACCCGGCCCCTCTCCCGTAGAAAGGGGAGAAAGTTTGCCTATGCTCGAGATTGCGTCTCTGGGGGTGTGGGCGTCTCGCCCGCACACGGCGCAGGGTGGTGCGCAGGAAGGTTTTTTCCCTTGTGCTGAAGGTACTGCGCAAGGTGCGGACGGGACGCCCACACCCCAGGCCTTCACTCCCCCTTGGGGGAGCTGGAGGGGGCTATTAATACACCAGTTTCACATTGTCAATCCACAGCGTGTTGCCCGGCGACCCTATGTATGCTCCACCGTGGCTTGAGGTGAACTGGAGGAGCATGTGGGTGGGGGTCTCATCGGGGGCGGCCCATCCCGTTTCCTTCACAAGCACGTTCTTTCCCTTTGAGTTGCGTGCGTAGTCGATGGAGCGCAGTTTCATTGTCGCTGCGTTGTACTTGGGGTGTTTCCTTATGTCGCCGTAGAGTATGTCGTAGGTTGCGGCGTTATGCCATCCGTCGGTTGACTTGTCGTAGGTGACGACCATCGTGCCAACCCTTCGTGCTGTGATGTTGCCCGCGGCATCCTCTGTGCGTTTCTGGAGTAGGAAGATGACGATGGCGTTGTCCTTTCCCTTCACCTCGCTGCTGCCTCCGAAGCCCGTGAGCTTGATGCGGTTAGGCTCGCCGCTCGCCTTGAACTTATAGTCAAAGCGCAGTGCCTTCGGGCGGGTGCTGAAAGGCACTCCCCAGTTCTGGTATTTCTCACCGTTCTTGGTCGATGTTATGGGCTCCGTCATGTCGCCGAGGAAGAGCGATCCTGCTGCAAGAACGTTGATGTTGACCAGTCCGAGCACTTTTACACGTTCGATATGTGTCTCAAGGCGTGCGCAAAAGCCGTTGCCTCGTTTTTCACGATAGACGGTGTTGTTGGTCTTCGTGATGCCCGACACCTTCGCCATCACGTTCGACGTTCCCCATGGCGAGTTGCCGAGGTTGGTATAAACATTATTGCCGTCGATGTGTCGTGATGGTCCTACCTCATATAGAGTTTTGTCGTTGCCTCCAATGATTGCCGACTCATGGATGGTTCGTGTGACCCATGAGTCCATGTTTCCATATTTCAGTGCGACGACTTTCTCCTGTGCGTCGCTCTCTGCTATTGTCGCCATCAATGCGGCTACAATCAAGATACGTCTTGCTCTCATTCTCCAAAATCGTCATCTACATTAATTACCCTGCGTATTTGTTCACTCGTAAATCCCCTTCCCACGGCGTAGCGGAAGAGTTTCTGGTTTAGCTCGTAGGTGGAGTCGGCCTTGGTTGCCCTTCGCTTACTTTGCAGCAGGGGGCGCAACACGGCTATATAGTCGCTGTCGTCAACGTCGTTGAGGGCTTCCTGACGTATGGAGTCGTCGAGATGTTTCATCCAGAGAGCCTGCTCAATCTTTCGTGGTCCCCACTTGTTGTACTTCAGTTTGTCGTTGACAAAAGACCGCGCGTATCGCCGGTCGTCAACGTATCTGTTGGCAACGAGATATTCGATGATGCGTTGCTGCTCATCGTCGGCAACGCCCCATCGTGTCATTTTCTCTTTCATTTCCGACGTGCAGTGCTCGGCCTGTGAGCATAGAGCCGCAAGTTTCTGTAAAGCCTGTTCTTCTGTCATGGTGTTTATGTTTATATACGTCTTAACTCCTTAAACTCCTTAACTCCTGTAACTCCCTATAGTAATGTGGCGTGACCTTCATTGTGAATATCAACAGTGAGACGACGCAGATGGCAGAGCCAACAAGATAGACCATGTAGAACGTGAAATGCTCGGCAATGACTCCGCTCACGGTCACCCCGATGCCTATGCCCACGTCCCACGCCGTGAGATAGGTGCTCGTGGCGGTGGCTCGCTGGTCGTGGCGCGCAAGGTTGATGTAGAGGGTGTTCATGGCGGGGAACATCGCGCCGAAGCCTATGCCCAGCAGTACGGGCACGATGAAAAACATGGCTGAAGCCAACCAGTGGCAGTCAGCCACCACGAACCGGCACAACCCAAGCGTCAGGAAAGCCACGATGACTGGATAGTAGCCGGCATGGATGCACTGTGTGACATATCCCCTGTCAACCTTCTTTCCCGCAAAGATTCTCGACACTCCCATGCCTGCCGCCATCAGCGAGAAGAAGAATCCCGTAGGCACGTCAAGCTCAATCTCGGAGGCATACATAGCCACGAAGTTGGTGGTGGCGCCATAGGGTATCGACAGCAACAGCAAGGCAACGCTCACCGGTATGCCCTTAATCAGGATAAAGCGGTCGAGCGACACTACCCTACTCTCTTTCTTCACCTCCTGTCGCTCCCTGCCGGCAGCACTGGCGGTGGTCTTCTTTCCCTTCACCCCGAGTCCGAACGTAAGCCCAATGAGACTCACTGCCATGGCTGTGAGGAAGATGCCGTTGTAGCTGACGTGACCGTGCATGAACAATCCCGTCATCGGTCCGAGTGCCATTGCTGTGTTGTTCATCAGCCCGTAGTAGCCGAGCCCCTCTCCCCTTCTGCTGCTTGGCATGATGTCAACGCAGAGGGTGTTGCCACCCACGGTCACTCCTCCGAAGGCAAAGCCGTGGATGGCGCGCAGGAGGATGAACCACGTCAGGGTGGCTGCGAACATATAGCTCGTGAGCATCGCCGTGCAAAGGAAGTAGCATACGATGTAGATGGGCTTGCGCGGGAACTTGTCCATGAGGTATCCGGAGAACGGGCGCACGGCAAGGCAGCTGACGGTATAGCAGCTGAGAATGCCTCCAAGCAGCGACTGCTGGCAGCCGAACGTCTCGGTGAGGTAGAAGGGCAAAACGGGTATTAGCAGCCAAAACCCGAAGAACATCAGGAAATTGGCTGCTAATATGAATATGTAGCTACGTGTGAAAAGACGGTCTTTCAATCTTTTGAAAATTAGTTTGCCGCCTCAAACTCCTTGAGGAAGCGGGTGTCGTTCTCTGAGAACATGCGGAGGTCGCTGACGCGGTACTTCAGGTTGGTGATGCGCTCCACGCCCATGCCGAAGGCATAGCCGGTATATACCTTGCTGTCGATGCCACACTGCTCGAGCACGTTTGGGTCAACCATTCCGCATCCAAGTATCTCCACCCATCCCGTGTGCTTGCAGAATCCGCATCCCTTGCCTCCACAGATGTGGCAAGAGATGTCCATCTCGGCACTTGGCTCGGTGAACGGGAAGTAGCTTGGGCGAAGGCGAATCTTCGTGTCAGCCCCAAACATCTCTCGGGCAAACGACAGGAGGACCTGCTTGAGGTCGGTGAACGACACGTTCTTGTCGATATATAGTCCCTCCACCTGATGGAAGAAGCAGTGGGCACGGGCTGTGATGGCCTCGTTGCGATAGACGCGTCCCGGGCAGATGATGCGTATCGGTGGCTGGGTGGTCTCCATCACGCGTGCCTGCACCGAGCTGGTGTGCGAACGCAACAGTATGTTCTTCGTCACGTCTCCCAGCCGGCTCTGCTCGACGAAGAACGTGTCCTGCATGTCGCGTGCTGGATGGTCGGCTGCGAAGTTCATCTTAGTGAACACGTGGAGGTCGTCCTCCACCTCCGGTCCGTCGGCAAGCACAAATCCCATTCGCGAGAAGATGTCGATAATCTCGTTTGTGACGATGGTCAGCGGATGGCGCGTTCCGAGCTTCACGGGATAGGGTGTTCGCGTAAGGTCGATGGAGGCATCGTCTCCCTCTTCCGTTTCTGTTTTTTCCTTGAGCTCGTTAAGTCTGGCGAGTGCCGTCTGCTTAAGCTCGTTGATTTTCATTCCCACCTCTTTTTTCTGTTCCGCCGGCACGTCGCGGAAGTCAGCCATAAGGGCAGTGATTTCACCTTTCTTGCTGACATACTTCAGGCGCAGTGCCTCAATCTCGTCAGCGTTGCAGGCATCCATATTCTTCACTTCTTCAAGAAGTTTTGCAATCTTTTCGAGTATCATTTTTGAGATATTTATATAAATTTGGTGCAAAGGTAATATTTTTGTGGGAAAAAAGAGCATTTTATCAAAAAATAGTTGTACTTTTGCCGAAATTTGAGAGGCGGATAGACTATCCGGGAATAAAATGAAGAAGATTTTAACAGCATTTTTCGCTTTTTTAGCGTTGATGTTCTCTTGCAAGGGAAACAAGACCGACGGCTCAGACACCGTCGCCAACGACAGCGACAGCATTAAGGACACTGTTGCCGTTGACACCATGGAACAACTCATCGAGGCCACGCCGATGCCAAAGGCAGCCGACGAGCTCTTCGACGACTTCTTTTTCAACTTCGCATCCAACCGCAAGCTCCAGCTCAGGCGCATCAGCTTCCCGCTTGTAGTGGAGAAAGCGGGAAAGAACGACACCATCGGTAAAGCACAATGGAAGACCGACCGCTTTTTCATGCGGCAAGGCTACTACACGCTCCTTTTCGACTCTCGGCGACACATGAACGTCGTCAAGGACACTGCCATCAATCATGTGGTGGTGGAAAAGATATTCTTCAACATCAAGACCGTAAAACAGTACGTCTTCGACAGGGTCAACGGCCTGTGGACGATGAAGTCCATAAGATACAAGCCCATCCACGAGAACGAGAACGCCTCGTTCCTGAATTTCTATGAGAAGTTCTCGACCGACTCCACATTCCAGGCGGAAAGCGTCAGCGACCCTGTCCACTTCACGGGTCCCGACCCCGACGACGACTTCAGCCAGATGGAAGGCCTTCTTACTCCCGACACGTGGCCCGCCTTCGCCCCGGAGCTGCCGCGCGACATGATTTACAACATCATCTACGGCAACACCACGACACAAGGCAACCAGAAAATATTCGTCATCAGGGGCATCGCCAACGGACTGGAAATGGAGCTTACCTTCAAGAAAACCGACGGCAAGTGGATGCTGACAAGACTGTGTGAATAAAACAACTATATGAAAGACTACAGCAACTACCCGCTCCTCCGCCACAACACCTTCGGCATCGACGCGCGATGCACGCGCTTCGTCGAAACCGACACGGTTGAGGAGACACAGCAGGCTTGCCGCAGCCTCAACGGCGACGGACAACCGACAATGATTGTCGGCGGCGGCAGCAACCTCCTGCTCACAAAAGACTTCGAAGGCAACGTCATCCACCCCGCCATCAGCGGCATAGAGACCGTAGGCGAGAGCCAGGACCACATCCTCGTCAGAGTGGGATGCGGAGTCGTGTGGGACGACTTCGTGGCAACCGCCGTCGAGGAAGGATGGCACGGGGCGGAAAACCTCTCGCTAATACCGGGCGAGGCTGGAGCAAGCGCCGTGCAGAACATCGGTGCCTACGGAGCGGAAGTGAAAGACATTATAAAAGAGGTGGAAGCAGTGGAAATGGCGACAGGCAGACTTACCGTCATCGATGCCAGCGAATGCCGCTATGGGTACCGCCAGAGCCGTTTTAAGCAAGACTGGCGCGGAAGGTTCATCATCACCCACGTCACCTACCGCCTCGCGAAGACGTTCACGCCACAGCTCGACTACGGCAACATCCGCTCGCGGCTCGCCTCACAAGGCATCGACACCCCTACCCCACGCCAGCTACGCGAGGCCATCGTCAGCATACGCCGCGAGAAGCTCCCCGACCCCGCCGTCGAAGGCAACGCCGGCAGTTTCTTCATGAATCCCGTGGTCAGCCGCGACACGTTCTGCCGCATTGCCGCCCACTACCCTTCAGTACCACACTACGACACGGGCGACGGCAACGTGAAGATTCCAGCCGGCTGGATGATAGAACAGTGCGGCTGGAAAGGCCGCAGCCTCGGGCGCGCTGGTGTTCACTCGAAGCAAGCCCTCGTGCTCGTCAATCGCGGCGGAGCCACAGGCAGCGAAATCGTTACCCTTTGCGACACGATAAGACGCGACGTGAAGGAAAAGTTCGGCATCGACATCCATCCGGAGGTAAACATCATCTGACACTGAATATGAAAATAACATTTCTCGGCACAGGCACCAGCTGCGGAGTACCCGTTATGGGATGCCGATGCGAGGTGTGCACCAGCGACGACCCCCACGACCGCAGGCTTCGCTGCTCGGCTCTCGTGGAAACCGACACCACGCGCCTACTCATCGACTGCGGCCCCGACTTCCGCGAGCAGATGCTTCCCCAGCCGTTCAGGAAGATTGACGGCATCCTCGTCACCCACTCCCACTATGACCACGTCGGGGGAATGGATGACCTGCGACCGTTCTGCATCTTCGGCGACATCGACATCTACGCCGACAGCCGCGCCGCCGCCAACATCCGCCACAACATGCCCTACTGTTTCGTGGAGAACAAATATCCCGGCGTGCCGCGCGTCAACCTCGTGGAAGTGGAACCGCACGTGGCGTTCACCGTCGGCGACCTTAGCGTGACCCCGCTGCGCATCATGCACGGTGCCATCCCCATCCTCGGTTTCCGCGTCACTCCCGTCAAGTCACCCTCGCCGTCGCTTGTCTATATCACCGACATGAAGAGCATTCCCCTCGGCGAGACCGCCTACGCCCGCGACGCCGACCTGCTTGTGGTCAACGCCCTGCGCTTCACCAATCCCCACCATTCCCACATCCTCGTCGATGACGCCATAGCATTCTCACGCGAAGTGTCGCCAAGGCTCACGCTGCTCATCCACAGCTGCCACGACATAGGCCTTCACGAGGAAGTCAACCGCCGTCTCCCCGACGGCATCCGCCTAGCCTACGACGGCGAGGTGGTGGAGCTCGGTTGAGCTGCCACACGCAAATGTTTATCTGATAAATCCACTATGGTTTGCTTGCCTGTGATGGAAGTTATGATGGCTTTGCCGTCGGGGGTGATTTCCACTTTGTCGTGCTTCGGTTCTACCAATACCTTGCCGAACTTGTCCATGACACCCCAGTGGAGGGGCATTCCCTCGATAAGGAAATAATCGTATTGTTCCCTGATATTTCTGTATTTGGGCGGGGCGAGTATTCGTCCGTCACTGCCACGTAGCCCCCATTTCATTCCTACCTGATAAGGCTCGACATATTCGAGCGACTCCACATCACGTCTGTAGTTCTCCTTCCTCTCCTCATCTTTTCGCTCCAACTCTGCGATGAGGGCATGGACTGTCTGAACCAGCCGATTCTTGTTCTCCTCCGTGTCTGCACATCCGAGATACACCTTCGGCATCCCCTTATTGACATGATAGTAGCATCCATCGATGCTCATCACCACCAAACCTTCGACATATAGAAAAGAACTCTGCCAGTAGTATTCCTGAGGCTCATCATGCAGGAACACAACGGTGTTGGATCCATTCTCATATCCTTTACTGTAAAAAAACATACAGTCGGGATTGTCGTTGTCAACACTGGAATGTGTAGTATAGAAACTGCATTTTGCGATACGCTCCCTATCATACGGCAAGGAGATGGGAGTCCTTGTCCTGCTGATGATTTTATTGTCGAATAGAAGGAAATCAATGCCACCCTTTCTTACCACTCTTGGCCTTTCTTCCTCCCAGTTACGAATCTTGTTCATATTGCACAAATCCACGTATGTCGGCATTTCGCCTCGCCTGTCTCTCAGTTCCACCAATTGCCTCCCCACTATTGTCACCTTGCCATATACCCCCTTAAGCAGCTTCGCACGCTCCTTTGCCATCACGTCATCCTTCTTCTGCTGCTCAAAGGTGGCATCCAACTGCTCGTGGCTTACCACAAGATACATCTCATTATCGATTTTTTGATTTATGATGATTGATTGCTGATGGTTGATGATTGATTGCTGATTGCCGATACTCTTTAATCCTTTAATCATTTCATTCTTTAATCCGCAGAATGTGGCATTCCAGTCCCAAATCTGTGAAGGCAGTCCGAATACGCGGTAGAGTCCTACGTTGTCTATTATCATGCAGTTCTTCTTTCCTTTGCTCGGTCTCAGTCCGCGTCCCACCATCTGGAGGTATTTCGCCAACGAGAGGGTTGGGCGAGCCAACTGTATGAACTCCACGTCGGGGCAGTCGAAGCCTTCGGAGAAAATATCGACGTTGACCAGTACTTGAAGTTCTCCCGAACGAAACGAAGAGATAATCCATTCCCTTTCCTTAACAGGAGTGTGACTGTCTATCGCCACTGCGCTTACACCCTGTTCTTGATAGTATTCCGCTATACTGCGTGCATGGTCGATGTTGATGGCATACACAAATCCCTTCCGGTTATGGGCATATTCCATCACACAGTTGTAGAGCCGCTCGATGGAGGGACGCTTGTTGAGCACGGCATCCATCTCCTTCACCTGATAGTCACCGTCCGCTCCACGTTTTTTCAGCGAATTGATGAGTTGCTGCGTATGGCTATCAGCCTTTATACTCACAAAATCGTATGTCGAGAGCC
>JALFCG010000157.1 GCA_022771265.1 Prevotella sp. | reverse complement strand
CTGCATCTATCGGTCTCAAAACGTCAAGTCTCATCGGTCGTGTAGCCCGCTACGCTCCCTCTTCAACTTACGTTTTGAATCCCGATATCTTGCAGAACCTTTTCGATAAGCCAAATGAGCAGAGCCAAGCTCGCTTGGACTCTGCCATGGCGAGAAAAGGTGGGCGTAAGCCCAATACGACTCGACCTAATTTTTAGAACCGACCTTTAGAAGCCAAGCCGATACGGATACATGTCGTTTCGGTCGTCTTCGGCCCAATACGCCTCTACCTAATTTTTAGAACCGTCCATAAAAAAGCCTCCCCAATTCAGCAAGTATGGCTTGCCGAATTGGGGAGCCCCATATTCTTCTACTTCACATTGATGCCATAGTTCTTGTTTACCAGTCCGGTAATCACGAACGACTCGTCATCGTCGGGCTCGCTCTCCACGCGTATCCTCACAGTGGTCTGCTTGCTGATGCGCGCCTCGAACCTGTTGTCGCCAAGATACGTGTAAGTGATGTCGGGCACACCGTCGTAGTCGCCCTCGTCGCCAAGGAGATACAGTTTTGGGCCGGGTGTGGAATACTCAGCGTCCATGCCGTCGTCGTAATCTGTCATCGCCTTAGCGACCTCAGAGCGAGATATGCTTGGCGAGCTTGCTGCCATAGAGCGCTAAATAATAGGCGAAGAACCCAGATCCCATTTCTGAAACGCTGGAAGTGGAAACAATCTCTTGCGCAATTGTTTCAGCTGCTTGATGACGGCGGAGTCCACGCCCTTGTTCTCCTGTACGTTGAGCGGGAAATGGCCTGTTGCCAGCGTCTTTGTCTCTATCCGCTTGGCGTCGCCGTGCGAGGGCGTGGCGCACCAGTCCCAATAGCATTGGTCGAGCACATCATTCACAGCCTGCTCTGATGCAGTCTCGTCTTGATGCAACAAGGCACTGATGGTCTTACGCAGTGTTGAGAGCGGATGTGAAAATCAAAAAAATGGGATTGGGAAGATGTGCAGGCAACAATATACTCCCTTGCTATTAACACGCTATCACTGTTTCAATATCAGCAATCAGGTGCTAAAAAAAGGATAAGACCCAAGCCAGAGCCTTATCCTTTTTCATTAGAGGTGAGGAGGTGGATTATCTCGCCAACATCTTATAGCTCTTGCCTCCCACCTTCACGATGTCCATCTGTGCGCCTTGTGTATCGACGCTGATGTTGCCCTTGCCCGCGCCGAGCAGCTGGCCGGTGGTGGAATAGACGCTAACGGGCTCATTCTCCGGCACGTTGCTCAGGGTCAGCGTGCCGTTCTCTACGCTCATGCCGACGTCGCCCTTGCTGACGGCCTTGATGCCGTTGGCGCTGAGGGGGGAGAATCTTTCCAAATTCTCTCCTTCGTAACTGCTGGTCTTGTAGGCTTCAACAGAAGCCTCTGGCACATAGAGCGTCTTCTGCGCTTGATCATCAAATGAGTAGGATGTTCTTGGCGGTGTCTCAGCAAGGTAGGTCACTTCCTTTAGGCTCGTGCAACCCCTAAATCATTCATTCGACAGCTTAGTCACGGAGTTCGGGATGGTGATGCTCGTCAGGCTCGTGCAACCTTTAAAGCAATACCATCCCAATGAGGTCACGGAGTTCGGGATGGTGATGTTCGTCAGTCTCGTGCAATCCTCAAAGCAATCATCTCCCAGCTCAGTCACGGAGTTCAGGGTGGAGACACTCGTCAGGCCCGTGCAACCATAAAAAGCCCTATCCAATGAAGTCACGGAGTTCGGGATGGTGATGCTCGTCAGGCTCGTGCAATCCTTAAAGCAAAGCCATCCCAATGAAGTCACAGAGTTCGGGATGGTGATGCTCCCCAGGCTCGTGCAACCACTAAAGCATGCATTTCTCAGCCTAGTCACGGAGTTCGGGATGGTGATATTCGTCAATCCAGTGCAATGATCGTATTTGGAAGTAACAGATTACCAATTATTTATGGTTAATACGGTAGAAAAGTGGATTGGGTTTTATTTGTAGGTTTAAGGAAAGTGAAGGTTTAACGATTTTAACTTGCTTTTACGAACAAATATGAGGTTTGGATGACATAATGAAGGAATAGACGAGAAGTAAGTGGACGCTGTCAAAAGAGAAAATAGAATGGGATGCAGTTGAAATTATCCCCATTCTCTTATATACAGATAACTTTACCTTATTGTCTGTATATAAAGAGGTGTAAAGTCAAATGCCTTGTATTTGAGAAAATAACACTTTTTGGGGCAACTTTATGTGGATATTATCTTTATTCTCGGATAAAAGCAGTAACTTTGCGACAAACACAACAAATAATTGAAGTATGGCAGATTTGAATCGTATCAAGACTGTATTGGCAGAAAGAGGTATTATGAGTAAATGGTTAGCTAAGGCATTGCATAAGGACCCTGCCACAGTGTCGAAATGGTGCAACAACCACGCACAACCAGACTTGAAAACTTTGGCACAGATAGCTGAGGTTCTCAATGTGGATATACACGAGTTGATTTGCCATACCAAAGTGGAGTAAAAAAATATGAGATATACTATCGAAGAGATACGTCAGATGCCCGAGGGTCAGACTTTCGACTGCAAGAGCATTCACATAGAACCGAAGGCTCTTGCTAATACCATTGTTGCCATGGCAAATGCCGATGGCGGCATGATAGCCGTAGGTATATCCGACAAGACTCGTCGTATTGAGGGTGTTGACCAAGACAAGGCTCATTTGAACGAGATACTTCGCACTCCGTTTGATTTCTGTGTACCCACCATTTCTGTTACGACAGAGTTCATGCCTTGCCAAGACAGCGAGGGCAATGACAACCACATACTGATAATCTATGTCCCGGCCAGTCCTCGCCTCCATGCCAACCAAGCCGATGAGGTGTTTTGGCGGGTGGGCGACAAATCGCGTAAACTACCCTTTGAGGAACGTCTGCAACTGATGTATGACAAGGGTGAACGATACTATGAGGACAGCCCTGCCTACGATGCCACTATCGAGGATATCGACATAGATGCCGTAAAAGCATATATGAAGCGCATTGGTTATGGCAAGTCTCCAATGGAATACCTGCAAGAGAACAAAGGATTCCTGACTTACAAGGGCGATGTACCACAAGTCAGCACTGCCTGCATCTTGCTCTTCGGTAAGAATCCCCAGAACTTTTTCCCTCGTGCCCGTGTCCGTTTTATCAAGTACTATGGTACGGAAGAGAAAGTCGGCAGGGAAATGAACGTCATCAAGGATGTCACCTTCGAGGGGCGCATCCTCGACCAGATACAGAAAACCATCGACTACCTCGAAACGCAAGTGAAGGAACATTCCTATCTCGGTGAGGACGGACTCTTCAAGACCGACAGGGAATATCCTAAGTTCGTGATACAAGAGATGACGGTA
>JALFCG010000155.1 GCA_022771265.1 Prevotella sp. | reverse complement strand
TTTGCGATGGCTTCTTTCAGCGAGGGCACGATTTCTCCGATGGTCTGGAAGTTGAGCTGTGGACGACTTACGAGGTCGGCAAGTTTGCAGCCTTCACGGAGTGGGGTAGTGCCAAGGTTTTCGAGCGCACCATTCACCTCGTCTTTCCTTATGTGTGTCGTCTCACAGAATCTGATGATTTCTTCGATTCCTTCTTTTTTCTCCATCCAGTGGTCGTTGCGTTCCCTTGTGGCAAGTCCCAGAGCGTATGCCTTTTCCGTAAGTCGTGCGTCGGCATCGTCCTGTCTGAGCAGTATCCGGTATTCGGCTCTTGAGGTAAACATACGGTATGGTTCGTCAACGCCCTTTGTCACGAGGTCGTCGATAAGCACTCCTATGTATGCCTCGTCGCGGTGAAGAATGAATTTTCCTGTTGTGGAATTTTTGTCCGACAGTTGTCCCGCAGCGTTTCCGCATTTCAGTGCGGCGTTTATTCCAGCCATTGTTCCTTGTCCTCCTGCTTCCTCGTAACCTGTGGTTCCGTTCACCTGTCCGGCAAGGAAAAGACCATCCACAAGTTTTGACTCAAGGCTGTGGTCGAGTTGTGTCGGGTCGAAGAAGTCGTATTCAATAGCATAGCCTGGACGATAAACCCTCACGTTTCTCAGTGCCGGTATTTTTCTCAGTGCCTCAATCTGCACTTCCATAGGCAGCGACGATGAAAAACCGTTAAGGTACATCTCGTTGGTTGTCTCGCCTTCCGGTTCAAGAAACAGCGGGTGTTGTTCCTTATCGGGGAAGGTGACGAGTTTTGTTTCTATCGAAGGGCAGTAGCGTGGACCTATGCTCTGGATTTGTCCGTTGTAGAGCGGTGAGTCGGCAAGTCCTCCTCTCAGTGTGTCGTGTACATCCTTGTTGGTGTAGCACGTCCAGCAAGGCAGTTGCTGCAGCACATGGTTTTTTCCCATAAAGCTGAACTGGTGGAAGTCGGTCTCTCCGTCCTGTATTTCCATTAGTGAGAAGTCCACCGAACGTTTGTCGATTCTCACGGGGGTGCCTGTCTTCATCCTGTTGCTTCTTATGCCGTGGCGTGTTATGCTTTCGGTGAAATGCTTCACGGCAGGCTCTGCTATTCTTCCTCCTTCCACCATTTTCCTTCCTATGTGGAGAAGTCCGTTGAGGAATGTGCCAGCCGTAATCACCACGCAGCGTGCCTTTATGGTCACACCCCAGATGGTCTTTATGCCCACGACGGTTTTGTTGCCTCCGTTTTCTTCAACCAAGAGTTCGTCCGCCTGGTCTTGCCAGATGTCGAGGTTTGGGGTGCTGTCGAGTGTCTCTCTCCATTTCCATATAAACTTTTCCCTGTCGCACTGTGCCCTTGGGCTCCAGACTGCAGGTCCCTTGCTTCTGTTGAGCATTCGGAACTGTATTGCCGTTGCGTCGGTCACGATGCCCATTTGTCCGCCGAGGGCGTCGATTTCGCGCACTATCTGTCCTTTGGCAATACCGCCTATTGCAGGATTACAGCTCATCTGTGCAATCTTGTTCATATCCATTGTTATGAGGCAAGTTTTTGCTCCCATGTTTGCTGCTGCAGTCGCTGCCTCGCATCCTGCGTGGCCTGCTCCGACCACGATAACGTCGTAATTAAGTGTCATTAACAAAATGTTTGAGTTATGCTCCATGCCCATGAAAATAGGGTCAAAAGGAGCGTTTTTCCCTAAAATCGCCACAAAATTAAGAATAAAAATTGATTTTTGCAGCAAATTACTTTGAATAATCATAATTTTTTAGTAATTTTGCGGTCTAAAACATGCTATTTTACTTAATATAAGGTAGTGATACGCATTTTGCCGGCTTTCGGCAGCAAGAAATGGAGAAGCTGAAAAATATTTTAGTTCTAACATTTAAATAATTAAATTCAATCATTTATGTGGTTATGTAATTCATCAATTGGTAGAAAAGTTGTAATGTCCGTCACTGGAGTTGCGCTTATCCTGTTCCTTACCTTCCACGGTTGCATGAACTTGGTAGCGTTGTTCTCTGAAGAGGGTTACAACATGATTTGTGAATTCCTCGGTGCCAACTGGTACGCTGTAGTCGCTACTATGGGTCTTGGTGCCTTGACAGTCGTTCACATCGTTTATGCGTTTATGCTGACTGCCCAGAACCGTACGGCTCGCGGCACACAGCGCTATGAAGTGACAGAACGCAACCCGAAGGTTGAGTGGGCTTCGCAGAACATGCTCGTTCTCGGCATCATCGTCATCCTTGGCTTGCTGCTTCACTTCTGGAACTTCTGGTACAACATGATGTTTGCCGAGCTCTCTGGCATCGCTACTGTTCACGATCCAGCCGACGGCTTCGCCTACATCGTTGACACCTTTGCCAACCCATGCTATGTGGTGCTCTACATCATCTGGCTCGTGGCAATCTGGTTCCACCTCTCTCACGGTTTCTGGAGCGCAATGCACACTCTTGGCTGGAGCGGAAAAATTTGGTTCAACCGTTGGAAGACCATCGGTATCGCCTACACCACCATCCTTATGCTGGCATTCCTCGTGGTAGTTTTGGCTTTCGCCTTCAAGCTGGCACCAAGCCTCTGCTGCTGCTAACATTCATTTTTTAAGTAAAATCATAGTTTTATTAAAAGACAATTATGGCTAAGATATTAGATTCAAGAATTCCAGAAGGCCCAGTGGCTGAGAAATGGACCAACTATAAAGCTCACCAGCGCCTGGTGAACCCAAAGAACAAGCTCAAGCTCGACGTCATCGTCGTTGGTACAGGTCTTGCCGGTGCCAGTGCTGCCGCCAGCCTTGGCGAGATGGGCTTCACCGTATATAATTTCTGTATCCAGGACTCTCCACGCCGCGCTCACTCTATCGCTGCACAGGGCGGTATCAACGCCGCCAAGAACTATCAGAACGACGGCGACTCTGTATATCGCCTGTTCTACGATACTGTAAAGGGTGGTGACTACCGTGCTCGCGAGGCTAACGTTTATCGTCTTGCAGAGGTTTCTAACGACATCATCGACCAGTGCGTGGCTCAGGGCGTTCCTTTCGCTCGTGAGTACGGCGGTATGCTCGCCAACCGTTCGTTCGGTGGTGCACAGGTGTCGCGTACTTTCTATGCCAAGGGTCAGACTGGTCAGCAGCTTCTGCTCGGTGCATACTCTGCTCTCAGCTGCCAGGTTAAGGCTGGCCGCGTAAAACTCTACACTCGTTACGAGATGGAGGACGTGGTAATCGTCGATGGCCGTGCACGCGGTATCATCGCAAAGAACCTCGTCACAGGAGAGCTCGAGCGTTTCAGCGCCAATGCAGTGGTTATCGCCACTGGTGGTTACGGAAACACCTATTTCCTCTCTACCAACGCCATGGGATGTAACTGTACGGCTGCCGTTCAGTGCTATCGTAAGGGCGCTATGTTCGCCAACCCATCCTACGTTCAGATCCACCCAACCTGTATTCCTGTTCACGGCGACAAGCAGTCGAAGCTCACACTTATGTCTGAGTCGCTCCGTAACGACGGCCGTATTTGGGTGCCAAAGAAGATTGAGGACGCCAAGGCTCTGCAGGCAGGCACAAAGAAGGGTAGCGACATTCCAGAGGAAGACCGCGACTACTATCTCGAGCGCCGCTATCCAGCCTTCGGTAACCTCGTTCCACGCGACGTTGCGTCTCGTGCAGCAAAGGAGCGTTGCGACAAGGGCTTCGGCGTAAACAACACCGGTCTTGCAGTGTTCCTCGACTTCTCTGAGTCTATCGAGCGTCTCGGCATCGATGTCGTTCGCCAGCGCTATGGCAACCTCTTCGATATGTACGAGGAAATCACCGACGTTAACCCAGGCGAACTTGCCAACGAGATTAACGGTGTGAAGTACTACAACCCTATGATGATCTTCCCTGCTGTTCACTACACAATGGGTGGTATCTGGGTTGACTACGAGCTGATGACTACCATCACAGGTCTCTTCGCCATCGGCGAGTGTAACTTCTCCGACCACGGAGCCAACCGCCTCGGTGCTTCTGCCCTTATGCAGGGTCTTGCCGACGGTTACTTCGTATTGCCTTACACCATCCAGAACTACCTTGCTGACCAGGCAATCTGGCCAAAGGTTCCGACAGACCGTCCGGAGTTCGACGAGGCAGAGAAGGGTGTACAGAAGGAAATCGACCGCCTTATGGGCATCCAGGGCAAGCGCTCTGTAGATTCAATACACAAGGAGCTCGGTCACATCATGTGGGAGCACGTTGGTATGGGTCGTACAGCTGCTGGCCTCAAGGAAGGTCTCGAACTCATCAAGAAGATTCGCAAGGAGTTCAACACCAACCTCTTCATTCCTGGAAGCAAGAAAGGCTTGAACATCGAGCTTGACAAGGCTATCCACCTCCGCGACTTCATCCTCATGGGCGAGCTTGTTGCTTACGACGCTCTCTCACGCAACGAGTCTTGCGGCGGTCACTTCCGCGAGGAGTACCAGACAGAGGAAGGCGAAGCAAAGCGCGACGACGAGAACTTCTTCTACGTAGGTTGCTGGGAGTATCAGGGCAGCGACGACAAGGCACCTGAACTCACCAAGGAACCGCTTGAGTATGAGGCAATTAAAGTACAAACACGTAACTATAAGAATTAATAATCATGGCAAGAAATATTTCATTCACACTTAAGTTCTGGCGTCAGAATGGTCCAAAGGCAGAAGGTCACTTCGACACTCGCGAGATGAAGGACATTCCAGACGACACCTCGTTCCTTGAGATGCTTGATATCCTCAACGAGGAACTTATAGAGGAAGGCAAGGAGCCTTTCGTCTTCGACCACGACTGCCGCGAGGGTATCTGCGGTATGTGCTCGCTCTACATCAACGGTCACCCACACGGACCTGCAACAGGCGCAACAACCTGTCAGCTCTACATGCGCCGCTTCAACGATGGCGACGTAATCACCGTTGAGCCATGGCGCTCTGCTGCTTTCCCTGTAATCAAGGACTGTATGGTTGACCGTTCAGCATTCGACAAGATCATACAGGCAGGTGGCTACACTACCGTGCGCACAGGTCAGCCACAGGATGCCAACGCCATCCTCATTCCAAAGGAAGATGCCGACGAGGCAATGGACGCTGCAACATGTATCGGTTGCGGATGCTGCGTAGCAGCTTGTAAAAACGGCTCTGCAATGCTTTTCGTGAGCTCAAAGGTATCACAGCTCGCACTGCTGCCACAAGGTCGTCCAGAGGCCGCAAAACGCGCCAAGGCAATGGTTATGAAGATGGAAGAGCTCGGATTCGGTAACTGTACCAACACCCGCGCTTGCGAGGCAGAGTGTCCGAAGAACGAGTCTATCGCCAACATCGCACGCCTCAACCGCGAGTTCATCAAGGCAAAGCTTGCTGACTAAGACATATATTTATTATATGTGTTAGTTCATCGCTGACATATTTATAGTGCCGCAGAAGCCATTAAAACGCTTCCTGCGGCACTTTCTTATTGTTTGCATACCACAATGTCGCTACAACTCTTCACTCTACACATTCACTAACAATCTCATTATCAGCTTGTAATCGCCGAATAATGTAGAGTGTTGGTTGTTGTTTTTGCCTCACAAGATATACGGTGCCCAGATTGGTGCGTTTGTGAACAATGCCGTCGAGATAACCGACCATTGTCGCTCTGTCATGAGCCTCCTGATGCACCATTTGAAAAGGCACAAAAAGAGTCTCATGGCTCTTTTGAAGTTATATGCTGCAGCAGTGAGCATGACATTTCTAGAGTCTCCGAAAAGACCCTTGTAGTGAAATGAACCCGCAAAAATTACATGGGTGTTGGACTATAGCCATTGGAACCGAATCGTTCTGTTCAATAAGATTGTATTCGATGAAGGCGGTAATATATGTAAAAGTATGAGAGCATAACCATAACTGGGGTAGATATTTGGCTTATTCTCAATTTTATTTATAGATTTATGAATATATATACTGAAATTCCAAAATAATTTCTTACCTTTGTGCCTGTAACAAGACAACAACAATGATAAGATAAACACGACAACGAATAGTAAAGTTGTTCCAAGTCATCCCCGTTGTCGTCATAAAAACAAGCAGATGGAAGCAGAAGAAATGAAATCACCCTTTGAGGTAATAAAACAGATGGATGAAGCTGGCCGTGAATGGTGGAACTCTCGCCAGCTAGCAAAGACCATGGGTTACACGAAGTATTGGAACTTTGAGCGGCTCATGGACAAGGTGGCCCATGCCCTGCAAGTGGAGCGGGGACTGGAACGTGACGAGCATTTCCGTGAGATAGAAGAGATGGCGCAGTTGGGCAACGGCACAGCACGACGTGTGACCAGCATGTTGCTTTCACGTGCAGCATGTATGGGCATCGCCTGCAATGCCGACCAGCGCAAGCCCCTGGTGAAGATGGCACGGGAGTATTTCCAAGGGGCATTGACGGGCAAGGAATTGGCTAAAGGGATGGAAGGCAACGTGCTTATCTACCGTTCCTCCACAGGCAAGGTGAATGTCTCCGTACTGTTCAACCAGGAGACATTCTGGCTCTCACAACAACGGATGGCGGAGCTGTTTGGAGTAACCAATGCAGATATCAGCTATCATTTGATACAAATAGAAAACAACGGAGAACTCCATTTGTCCGACTGTATCAAAAAAATTTTGATTCCCTCGGAACAATGGGACGAGCAGGGAGTGACACTCTACAATCTGGATGCTGTCATAGCCGTAGGATATAGGGTGAACAGCTATGAGGCCACGCAGTTCCGCATTTGGGCGACCAAGGTGCTGAAGGAATTCATTGTCAAGGGATTTGTGTTGGACGATGAGCGACTGAAAGGCAAGACAGTCTTTGGCGAGGATTACTTTGAAGAGTTGCTCGACCGCATCCGTGAGATACGCACCTCCGAACGTCGCTACTACCAGAAGATTACCGACATCTATGCCGAGTGCAGTTACGACTACGACAAGAACAGTGAGACTACACGCCTTTTCTACAAGACTGTGCAGAACATGATGCACTATGCCGTCACCCATCAGACGGCAGCAGAAATAGTATATGACCGTGCCAATGCCGAAAAGCCCTATATGGGACTGACCACTTGGAAGAATGCCCCCGACGGCAGAATCAGGAAGAGCGATGTGACCGTTGCCAAGAATTACCTGTCGGAGAAGGAAGTGCGTTCTCTTGAACTGCTTTCCACCGCCTTTGTAGATATGGCGGAACTGAGGGCGGAACGTCAGCAGCTAATGTCGATGAAGGACTGGAAGGAGCAGTTAATCAAATTCCTGTCCATCAATGACCATGACATCCTGCCAGATGCAGGACGCATATCCCATGAACAAGCAGAAAAGAAGGCTCTAGGTGAATATGAAAAGTACAGAGTCATCCAAGACCAGACCTTCCTGTCTGACTTTGACAAGCTTTTAGACGAATTGAAATAATTGAACAACGAGAAATAGAAATTAAAAACTTAAGTTATTAATATATTTAGTGATATAAGTGATAAAAGAAAATGAAAAATTATAATATTCTCATGCGTGAGGGTAAGAGAGTAATAAGTGCTAAAGAGACGCTGTCTGTTAAATAGTTGTAAATGTATAAAGATAGTCGTATAGATGTTTGCATAATACCCTATTATAATGTATCTTCGTACCGTGCTTGGTTTATGTTCCGCACTGCGGTATGTACGTTCCGCATTGCGGGATATACGTTCCCCACTGCGGTATGTACATTCCCCACTGCGGAACATAACACGATAACCAGTAATATGGAAATGTCAACAGGCAATGCGAAAGAATAACAACAGTATATAATGAGACAATTACAACTGGTATCATAAACATATCTGATACACCATCGTATTTTCCCTCACGATGTCCCTGATGGCCTCAGTCACTTGACTCTTGTCTGTGATATTGTCTTCAGTTTCATATAGTCGGTTGAGGATGGTCTGTACATACCATGAATAACCCTCAAAACATTTATATATCAACATGAAGAGTGATTTGTCTATCGTCCAGCCTCCTTCTCCAAACAGCCTGACGGCAAATGTGTAATAGCTTTCAGGGGCTATTGTCGTTAGATTCATGATCTGAGTACTGTTGTAAAACGGGCGTTTTGCAGACAAGAACATTCCCAATTATATGTGTTAGTTCGTAGCTGACATATTTATAGTGCCGCAGAAGCCCTTAAAACGCTTCCTGCGGCACTTTTATTATTGTCAATGGGGATTTCCTGCATGGCTTAGGGAAAGCCCCATCCCCTTTTAGGTTTTTTCTCTTTGTCAACATCGTAAATCGTCGTATCTTTGCAGCAACAAAATAATAATAGTATAAACCCTTAAATATTTAAAATTATGAAGAAGATAATGATGATGATGGTTATGATGCTGACGATAGTGGTATCTACCAGTGGAAAGACTAATACAAACAAGGTCAACGACCGCAAGTCGCACGTAAACATTGAGATAAACGTTTGTCCTCCACGTCCCGTTGTCAGCCATGTCCATTGCAGCAAATGCTGCCACCAAGGCAAGATATGGCGCTCCGGCGACTGCAAGAAATGCAAGAAGTGCGAAAAGCAGATGCGTAAGCTTTACAAGAATCCTAAAGCGCCATTCACACAACGCTTACAATCTTCACATTAAGTTGGGCACTGCTTGTTATGTGAAATACCGCGAAAAGGAAGGGTGACAGACAAAATCGTCTGTCACCCTTCTGTCACCATACTAATATTTCGTATTCAGCTTTATCTTTGCCGTTTTGAAGCCCGGGGCGGACACGGTGACTGTGACAGGAGAAGGAGACGTGCCAGAACGGAGTATGGCGAGACACGAGCCGTTGAAGAGCTTCTGACGGTCGGTGACGCTGAGTTCGTCAGTCTTTATGTTACCATTGCTCATGGCAACGATGCTTGCCTCTCCCTGCACGTTCACTGTGACATCAGCCACGGCATTGCTCACACGCCTGCCTTTTCTGTCCACTGCTATCACGCGAATGTGCTGAAGGTCAATGCCGTCGGCAACCCATTCGTTGTTGTCGGCAGCCAACTTCAAAGCCACTGCCTTGCCCGTGGTCTCTATCTTGTGGCGCGCCACAGTCTTGCCGTTGGTACGTGCTATGGCTTCGCAACAGCCATCCTGATATACTACATCCTCCCAGACTATCTGGTTGCGCATCTTGGCGCTGCTCTTGTCGTTCTTCTTGATGCCGTAGCTCTTGCCGTTAACGAGCAGTTCCACCTCGTCGGCATTGGTATATGTGGTGAGTGAGAGTTTGGTGCCGGGCGTGCGGTTCCAGTGGTCACTCTGTCCGTCGTTGCCGGTCTGCACTCCGTTCCACATGACGCTTTCTTTCGACTCAGTAACTGCTATATGCACCACAGGTTCTTCTGGCTTGAAGAACGAACGCATGTAGTAGGCCTTGGGCTTTGGTTCGAGGGCTATGTCAAACACTCCCTGCGCCCATCCCTTGGCAGGCCATCCCTGGCTTTCTCCAAGATAGTCTATGGCTCCCCAGTAGGCGAGTCCTATCACCTTGTCAAGTTCCATTGCGAAGAAGTTTTCTCCCATTGCTGACACTGAGGCTTCGCTTTGGTAGAAGTTCATCCAGGGGAAGCGTCTTGCGTCACCGGGGAAATACATATATCTATAGTTATACGCCTGAATGTCGGTTACCTTGGCAAGGTCGCAAGGCAGTGAGTCGGTCTCCCAGTTACGGTAGCGGGGATGCATTGCCACGGTCACCTTGCGTGTGGTGTCGTATCTCTGTATGAGGGTTTTCATTAGTTTGTATTGCGTCACTCCCCAGTCGTTGAACGGAGTGTCGTTATATGACTGCAGTTCGTTGCCCATTGACCACAGCACCACGCACGGATGGCATCTGTCGCGCTTTATGAACTCCTCCACATGGTCCATCCACAGGTTGGCGAAATGTGCCCTTCCGCCGCCCACATATTGGTCGTTCCATTTGTCGTATAGTTCATCCACTACGAGTATTCCGTTTTCGTCGCATAGGTCGAGGAACGATTCAGAGTAAGGGTTGTGCGACGTGCGTATGTGGTTCATGCCGAAGTCCTTCATCAGTTTTATGCGCTTCTCCATGGCTCGTGGGTAGGCGGCAGCTCCGAGTGCTCCGAGGGTGTGGTGGTTGGCATAGCCTTTGAGCAGCACCTTCTTGCCGTTGAGCAGCAGTCCCTTGCCTGGAACGAAATCCACGTCGCGTATGCCGAACCGCTTTGTTATCTCGTCGCTCACGGTGCCGTCTTCCCGCATGAGCCTGACGGTGGCAGTGTAGAGGTTAGGATTCTCGCAGTCCCAGAGTTGAGGGTTTTCTATTTCTACGGCTGGCAGTGCGAATTCCTGTCCGAACTTATAGTTACGCACGCGTTTGAGCTCGTGTTTGCGGTCGCTCACCACAGTACCTTCGGGCGATGTTATTATCACCTGCAAGGCAATGGAGTTCTGTTTTGTCTTGCACTGCACGTCAACAGTCATGTCAACATATTTGTTTTCCCGAGTGGAGATGTTTAGCGGATGGCGGTTGAAGTACAGTTGCGGGTCGGTAAGGACGATGTTGACATCGCGGAACAGACCTCCTCCCGTGTACCAACGCGAGTCTCTTGGGTTGGCGGTGTTGGAATACACAGCTATAGTGTTTTCCTCGCCGTAGCGCAGTTTGTCGGTGATGTCAATCTCAAAGCCCACATATCCGTAGTCGGTGCCTCCAATCTTGTTGCCGTTGAGATAGACGTCTCCAAGATACATTATTCCTTGGAAGTCTATCAATACCCGCTTCCCCTTGTCGTCTTCCGATGGCGTGAAAGACTTTACATACCATCCTGACCCCATTTCCTTGAATCCTCTTGCCGAGAGTCGGCTTTTGATGTTAGCCCCGGCGTCGCTGGTGTTTGCTTTCTCGTCGGCAGCCGGAGCCACCCATGGTTGTTCTATTTGGAAGTCGTGAGGAAGGTTCACCTCTTTCCATCCCTCAGCCTTTGCCTTTTCTGTTGTTATGTCCGCCGACGCTTCGCCCTGTCGGAAAAGCCATCCGCGGTTAATGTTGGTCACTTTCCTGCCAGACTGTGCATATACAGGCGATTGCAGGAGAAAAGCAGCAAGTGCTATTAAAGTAATAATTTTTTTGTTTCTCATTTGTTTGGATATTTATTTTTGCTGCAAAGATACACTTTTTTTTCATATAAGCACTTATTTATTTGACCAAATGACTTAACTATTTGCTAAATCTTCCCTAAATAGTGTCGGTGAAACTTGAGTTAAAAGATTAAACCTTTTGATTATTTATCAGTCAAATAAGTAAACAGATGCATCGGTTATTATTAATTCACAGCTAAAAAAAGAAGATCATTATGAAGAAGATTATCGTATTTGCCTTGGCAGTCCTTATGGGCATAGGCAGCGTGTCTGCCCAGCGTGGTGGCGGACGTCAGAGGATGTCAGTAGAAGAAAGAGTGGCACAAATGACAAAGACACTGGACCTTTCCGCCGAGCAGCAGAAGAAGATTACTGCCATCTACACTGATTTCGAACAGAAACGCAATCAAGGCGAACGCCCGACCCGCGAACAGATGCGCGCACAGTCTGAGAAAATTGACAAGCAGATCATTGCCGTACTCAACGATACTCAGAAGAAAAAGTATGAGGAGATGAAGCAAGCTCGTCAGAACAGAAGAAGACAATAGTTTGTGATTTGCAATTTACGCCGCCCCATGTAGAGGTTTCTGCACTAGGCGGCGTAATTGTTGTTAATGGTTATCTCAACAGACTTATCGCTTGTCTTGCACACCATAGTTTATCCAACGCTCTTGCGGATAGTTGCGCTTGACGATAAGCTTGTGGTCGGCAAAAGCTTCCTTCACGCGCTTCAGGACTTCATTCATCGTCTTTACCTTCCCTGCAAGGTCTTCCCTTATAGCGTCGCACTCGTCGCTCATTTTCTTCAGTGCCGCGAGGTCGTTGCTCATGGTGGTTAATGACTCGTCCCTTACTCCTTTTGACCTGAGTTCGCCGATGTTTCTGTTCAAACCTTCGATTAGGACTTGACTTTTCTCAATTTGTAATTCAATTGTTTTTGACATAATGTTTTGATTTTTGTATGTTGATGTTAATACCAGATTAATTGCTAAGCTTGTAGTATTTGCCGAGCGCCATGCCCACGAGACGCCAGGGAATCATGTAGGACCGGTGGCGACGTATCGGCGAGTCGAAGAGCAGGAAGCCGACGATGAGGGTCAGACAGCCGTAGCAAGCCCAACCATAGAGCGACTTCACTCCGCACAGGAGCATCTCGCCGACAAGCGAAGGCGTGCCGATGGGCGTAGTGTTGTGCATCCACAAGGAGGGAGAAGTGTAGCGCATGAAACTGTCGGCAACGTCGATTCCCAATATCTTGGCATAGAGAGCGCAACCCATACATCCGCCAATGACCATGTGAATCATGTTGAATACGCTGAGCCCCTGGAAGAAGTGGTTGAAGTCCATCACGTCGTGGAGCGAAGCCATAAACACGATGCTCAGTGTGGTGTAGGCAAAGCCACGGCAGAAGAGTGGCAGGTAGAGGTCAGAGATTGCCAATGACGGCGACACCATGAGATACATCATGACGAGATATGCTAACAACATCGTGGAACCGATAATACCAAGACGAATGTAAGACATGCGCATAACCTTCTGCAGCCACCACAGCGAGAAGAGGCATCCCGCAATGTTGCCCACCCATACGGGGAGGCAGAGTGAGGCGTTGGTGATGGTAGAGTAGTGCATCACTTCCTCAAGGAATATCTCCTCCAGGATATGCTCGGTGGCGAAGAGCCATTCGAACAGGCATACCAGCAACAGGATGTGCTTGACATATCGGAATCCGCTGAACACGCGGGGGTTGATATAGGGATGGCGCACGTGCATCATGCGATGGAGTATGGCTGAGAGAGTGATGAGTATGGTGCCTGTGAGATACCATACGGCGGAGTGGTTGAACCAACTGTACCAGTCGGCATAGTCGAGCAGGTAAGCCAACTGCATGAGCAGTGCTGCCCATAGTGCCATCGAGGTCCAGTCGATGCCGTAGAGCGGCAGGAAGATGAAGCGGAAATGCTGTATGCAGGTAGTCAGGAAGAGCAGCACCGCGCAATGAATGCCAATGACGAGCCAGTGCATCAGCCGCCAGTCGCCAAGCATTCCGAAGTATGCCGATGCGTAGTCCTGCGTGTTCATACCCGTGAGAATCACGATATGGAGCAAGGGGAAAAATACGGTCATGTCGCGCTTGGGTGTCATCCATAGCTGAATGTTGGACATACACTCAAACGTTCCCTGTATCTTCGCAATGCCCTCGATGAGACACAACAGCCACAACAGGGGCTTGAATGTCACGTAGCCGATGAGAAGGTTGGTAACGACGACTGTGACCGATGCTGTCGTCAGGAGTGTTTTGTTGGTGAACCGGAACTTCATCCTGAAGAGCATGGGAAACCATAGCGCCATTCCTGCGAGATTGCAGTAAAGGCACATGAGCACGTCCTCGCGCATCTCGGCATTGCCCCCTATCTGCTCGTTCAGGGCTCCGAGATAGCGTGCTCCTGACACTTGGAAGCTGAGGGCCACCAACAGGTATATCCAAGGCCTGACGCTCTCGGGCACAAAGCTGCGGAACATCGGCATGGAGAATTTCATTTCCTGCATACTTTCTCCACTTCACATTCTACATTATATCCTGCCCTGAGCAAGGCAAGGGCTTCCGCTGAATTGCCTTTTAGGGAAATACGTATGGGCAGACGCTGCTCCACCTTGACGAAGTTGCCTGTGGCATTGTCGTGGGGCATCTGGGAGAATGCCGACCCCGTTGCGTCAGAGAACGACTCAATGGTGCCGACGTAGGTCATGTCTGGTATGGCGTCAATCTTCATCCTCACCTTTGCGCCGATGGAGATATTGGCTATCTGCGACTCGCGATAGTTTGCCTGTACCCACAGCTCGCGCGAATCTACGATATCCACCATGCGTTGTCCCGGCTGCACCAGTTCGCCTTCGTGTATGTCTTTTCTTCCCGTCACTCCGTCGCATGTGGCAACGATGGCACAATAGGAGAGATTGAGCCGTGCCAACCTTACGTTTGCCTCACATAGCTTGATGGCGGCATCGTCGCGGTCGAGAGCGAGGGTCTGCTCGTTGCGAGTGAGCGATGTTGATTGTCTGCCTCTTGTAATCTGCTGATAGCGTGCCTTTGCCGCTAGAAGTTGGGTGTGTATGAGGTCATACTGCTGTTGGGTGACTGCCTCTTCCTTGAGCAGTCGGGCGTAGCGTTGCTCCTCACGCAAGGCATTGTCGTATTGCGCCTTAGCCTCTTCCATGGCGGCTTCGTCGATGGTGATATTGTTGGCAGTGGTGGCTATGCGGGCTTGGGAAGTACGTTGTCCTGCCTTGGCATTGGCGAGGTCGGCTTCTGCCTGTGCCAGACGCAACAGAAATTCTGAGTCTTCGATGATGACAAGCGTGTCGCCGGCTTTTACTGCCTGATTCTCTTCAAAGCGTATCTCCTTGATAAATCCTGCCACTCGGGTGTTGACGGGAGTGATATGCTGGCACACCACGGCATTGTCGGTATATTCCACATTGCCCAGGTGCAGAAACCTGTAGCATACGATGATGATGCCTATGGCAAGCAGTGAGAAGACGATGATGTTATATATTATTCTTTTGACTGTACGTTTCATAATGAGCAAGATATGTATTTGAGTTTGAAATAATTATAAATGATATTGATGTTTGCATCCACCAACGACAGCTCGGCTTCCAACTTCGAGTTTGAGGCGTCGAGCATGTCGGTGAGAAGTGCCAAGCCGTTGGAATAGCGGTTTTCCGTCACCTTATACCGCATGTCTGCCAGCTCAACCGACTTCTTTTGTGTGGTGAGTTCGCTTAACGCTGTCTTGTAGTCGGTGAAGGTTGACTGTATGGCATCGGCGGTATGCTCGGTCGCCTCGGCGAGTTGTTCCTTGCTTTGACTGAGCGTGGCTTTGCTCTGTCTTATTCTCTTGTTTCCCTTATATATGGAGGATAGATTATAGCTCACGCCAATGCCTGCAAACCAGTAGCTGATATTTTTGTCAATCACTGGCACTTCGTTGGTGATAGGCCCGTCGAAATGTTCTTCTGCCACTATCGACACTTTTGGCAGCAATGCCGACTTCTCGAGTTTCACCTTCTTCTCGTTGATTTTTACGGCGAGTCGTGCCATTTGTAGGTTGGCGTTGTTCTCTGCAGCCGCCATCTGCCATTCACTTTGTTCCTGTCCCGCCATATACTGGCTTTTCAGCGAGTCCAAGTCGGTGGCGATGATGGTGTCGCGGTCAATGTGAAGCATGTTTGCCAATTGGTGGCTTATGACGGATTGGCTTGCCCTGAGTTTGGTGAGCTGCAGTCGCAGTGCTTCAAGCTGCAGTTCATGGCGGGTGATGTCGGTCTTGAGTGCAGTGCCCTGGTGGTAGCGCGCCTTGGTGTTCTCGAGTACTTTGTCAGTCAGTCTGATGTTTCTTTCCACCACCTCCCGCCTGTTTTGTATTCTGCAGAGGTCGAGATAGTGAGAGGCAATGAGGAAACGAATCTCCTGACGGTTGCGGGTGTGGTCGAGCCGAGCTATTTGTGTGTTTAGTCCAGCAATGGCTATCTGGCTCTCGATGGCTCCTCCAGAATAGATGACCTGTTGCGCTTTTAAGGCAAAATTGTTCATGAAGTGAGGATTGCTGATGTGTTGCCATGAACTGAAGTCGCGGTCGCCAAGCAACCCGTCGCCGAGGTAGCCTACACTTGCCGTAATGCCCAAGTCCGGTAGTCGCGCTGCTTTTGCCGACGCTTCGTTCTGGCGTGCCGACTCCACAGCTGCGGCATACGACTTGATGCTCACGCTTTGCTCGTCGGAGAGTCGTAGCAGATGATCTAAAGTGATTCGTTGCTGGCCCCAGACCATACACGGCAACAATAGCATGGCTGCAAGGCATGCTTTCTTGTTTGTAAGTTTCATAAATAAAATAATGTCTTGTTATTGTCTGTTACCCTGTATTATACGAGCCATGGAAGTGTGGCTCTGGCCGAGTTTCGCGGTGCAAAATTAATAAAAAAATGCGAAATAACAAGCGTTATAAGCATATATTATTAACCATCTTTAACTCTTGGATATATACTTACTCCTCCCTGTCGCAGAAATAGTGCGGACTCAGTCCTTAAAGCCATCTTAATTTCGTGCAGTTCATTACGCCTTGCACCATAGGGGCGGAAACACGTATTAGCCACTACAGTTGGAGCTTAAATAATGTTAAATAAAAGGATGTAAATTTCGCAGATGTATCAATCTTAATTTTTTTTGCTTATATTTGCAATCAATTTTATTTTCTTTTTATTATTTTGGTATGAACATTGAATCTATCCGTGACTATTGCCTGACGCTTCCTGCCACTTCGGAGTATTTCCCCTTCGACGAGACCACTCTCGCTTTCCGGGTGGCTGACAAGATATTCGCAATGATTGACCTCGACGACACCGAATGGTTCGTACTGAAGTGCGACCCCGACTATGCCGTGGAACTTCGAGAGAGTCATCCCGAGATTACCGGGGCGTGGCACATGAACAAGAAGCACTGGAACCAGATAAACCTCTACGGGCAGCTCTCCGACGAGCTGATACAGTCGCTGATCCGGCACAGCTACGACCTCGTGGTAAAGAAATTACCGAAGAAGACAAAGTTGCAGTGGAATATGAGCATGGTTATGCTATTGTTAGTAGCCGTTGTAACGCTCACAGGATGTAATGAGGTGCAGGACAAATGGAGAATAGGAGTGTCGCAATGCTCCGAGGACATCTGGCGCGACAAACTTAATCACGAGCTTGTCATAGGAGGCTATGTGAGCGATAATGTCGAACTGGAGTTCCTCTCCGCAGGCGACAACGACCAAAAGCAGATCGAGCAGATACGTCATTTCATACGCGAGAAGGTCGATTTGCTCATCGTGGCTCCCAACTCCGCCGAGAAACTCACAGCCGTTATCGACAGTGCCTACGACTGCGGTATTCCAGTGATTCTCTTCGACCGCAAGACAAACAGCGACAAATACACTGCCTTGATGGGAGCTGACAACTATCTTGTGGGAAAGACCATGGGGCAACTCATAGCCCAGCAAATGCAGGGAAAGGGTACACTGGTGGAGATTACAGGCCTTAAGGGATCGTCGGCTGCCATCGACCGCCATCGCGGTTTTTTAGAAGCCTTGGCAAACTATCCCGACATCCGCGTTGTTTCGTCAGAGTTGGGCGACTGGACAGGGCAGAGCGGAGAGAAGGCTATGGAGGAAATCCTAAAGCATGTGACCGCCATCGACTGTGTTTTCGGTCACAACGACCGTCTTGCCCTTGGAGCGCGTAAGGTGGCTCTTGCCCATGGCATCCACAATATAAGGTATTATGGCGTTGACGCTTTGCCTACTCCAGGAGGCGGCGTTGAGGCAGTGAAAAAGGGATCGCTTGTCGCCACGTATATCTATCCCACCAATGGCGTGGAGCTGATGCGCCTTGCGTTGGGCATTCTTCAGGGCGAGAAGTACGAGCGCGTCAACTTGCTGCAGTCTGCCGTTGTCGATAAGACGAATGCCGACATAATGCTTCTTCAGCACAAGGAACTGCAGCGCTCCAGCTCCGACCTTGAGACCATCTATGCGAAGCTCGACGTCTATTTCTCGCAGGTAAACCTTCAGCAGAAAATAATTGTTGCCTGCATTGTTGTCATTGTCATCATCATCGTGCTTGCCGTCCTGGCTTACAGGTTCTATCTTGCAAAATTGCTCGTCAACGAAGAAGTGACCAAGGATGTTGTTGTACCTTCGGGAACTTCCCAAGCCGAGAGTCCTTTCCTCGACCGCTTCCGTTCCATACTCCAGCAGAACCTCCATGACGCCGACTTCAATGTGGAGCGCATTGGCGAGGAGATGGGCATGAGCCGTGTGCAGTTATACCGCAAGGTCAAACAGCTCTCAGGCATGTCTCCCGTGGAACTGTTGCGCAAGGCACGTCTTGCACGCGGCCGCCAGCTGCTCGAAACCACCGATAGCACCATCTCCGAAATAGCCTACGACACCGGTTTCAGCGCCCCGTCCTACTTCACCAAGTGTTTTAAGGACGAGTATGGGATAAGTCCAGGGGAAGTGAGAAGTGAAGGCAACAATAAATAGCCTATTTATATCACTACCAAAGTCTATGAAAATAATGTATATCTTATTTTACTAATAAAAATCGTGCATTCTCTATCAAAAATGTTACATTGTATCATTTTTGCGATGAAATGCACGATTTTTTTATGTCTTGGGTATGTTTTCGCCGTACTTTTGCAGCGAAAACGATTTGAAACATCTAAATAACAAACAAATGAGACATTTAAAAAGATTAGCAGCAATGGCGCTACTATGTATGGTCACTACCATAATGTACGCGCAAACGATTGAAGCTTCCGGTACAGTGGTTGACCTGACTGGTGAAACCATCATCGGAGCTTCAGTCATGGAGAAAGGTACCTCTAACGGTACAATCACTGATTTCGACGGTAACTTCACTATCACGGTGAAGAAAGGTGCAAAGCTCGTAGTGAGCTACATCGGCTACCTTAACCAAGAACTTCCTGCAGCCACGGGCATGAAGATTGTTATTAAGGAAGACGCCCAGAGCCTTCAGGAAGTGGTGGTGACCGGTTATACCACACAGCGCAAGGCCGACCTTACCGGTTCAGTGGCTGTTGTGCAGACAAAGGACCTCAAGACTTCTTCCGACAGCGACCCTATGAGGGCGTTGCAGGGAAAGGTGGCAGGTATGACCGTTACTACCGATGGTTCGCCTTCAGGAACAGGTACTGTGAGAATCCGTGGTATCGGTTCGTTCAACTCTTCACAGGACCCTCTCTTCGTTATCGACGGTGTGCCAACAACAGCCACTCTCAACTCTCTTAACATGAACGACATCGAGAGCATGCAGGTGTTGAAGGATGCCGCTTCGGCTTCTATCTATGGTTCGCGCGCTGCCAATGGTGTTATCATCATTACCACACGCAAGGGTAAGAAGGGCGAAAAGGTAAAGATTGACTTCTCTGCCAACCTCACAGCACAGTTCTATACATCACAGTCAACAATGGACCTGTGTAACTCTGCAGAATATGCAACTGCAATGGCACAGGCAGCCTTGAACGACGGTCTCGACCCGGTGGCTTACGCAAGCAACTACGGACTTAACCTCAATGCTACACAAGGTATCGGCATCAAGGCTTACGACCCTAAGACAGGTCAGTACAACAACTACACCGTAAACGGTCTGTATGATGGATATATCAACTCCAAGAAGACCATGAGATTCAGCGATACCGACTGGCTCGACGCTATCTCCCGCACCGGTTTCTCACAGAGCTACGACTTGTCACTTTCCAATGCCACCGACAAGTATTCCGCCCTCATGTCCTTTGGCTACAAGAAGAATACCGGTATCCTGAAATATACCGACTTTGAGAACTTCTCAGGACGTGTGAACACAAGCTATAACGTCAATAAGCTTGTCACTATCGGCGAAAACCTGACCATCAGCTATACCAACCAGGTGAACAGCTTCCCGATGGAGAATGCACTCAAGATGGCTCCTACAGTGCCGGTTTATGAGGAAGACAACGAGACATTCGCAGGTCCTGTAGGTGGCATGAGCGACCGTCAGAACCCTCTTCGCGAACTCTATCACAACCGCGACAACAGGCTGAAGGTATGGCGTGTGTTCGGAAATGCCTATATCGACATCAAGCCTATCGAAGGACTCGTGTTGCGTTCAAACTTCGGTATCGACTACGACCAGGGATTCATTCACTCGGTTAATTACACCTTCCACTCAGACGTTGTTAACAACTCAACTCCAAGCACCACTCTTAGTGAGGCTAACGACATGAAGTGGACATGGTCAAACACCGCCAACTACAACTTCACATTGTGGAATGACCATCATTTCGGAGTGCTCCTCGGTATGGAAATGCACCACCAGGGCCGTGACGAGTTTTCTTCTTATGCAGAAATGTTCGACCTTGAGACATATAAATATATGTGGCCGGACGCTGCAACGGGAACAGAGCGTGCGACAGGTATTGCCAGCGGCTACAACCTCGTGTCATTCTTCGGCAAGGCCGACTACAACTGGAAGGACCTCATTCTTGCATCGTTCACCATACGTCGTGACGGTAGCTCACGCTTCGGACGCAATAACCGCTATGGTACATTCCCCGCTGCGACACTCGGTTATCGTCTTTCGCAAAACCTGAAGAAAGACTGGATCGATGACTTGAAGATTCGTCTCTCTTGGGGTGAAACCGGTAACCAGGCCATCTCCAACAACGCCCGCTACGGTCTTTATATTGCCGACTATGGCAACGACCGCGTCACTTCTACCGCCTACGACCTCTATCTCCAGGGTTCAGGTATCTTCCCTTCAGGATTCCGTGCCATCCAGACAGAGAATCCAAACCTTAAGTGGGAGACAACAATCCAGTACAACGCCGGTATCGATTTCGCCCTGTTCCGCAACGAACTCTACGGTACAGCCGATATCTATCTCAAGAAGGTTAAGGACATGCTTATCCAGCCGGCTTATCTCGCATCGCTCGGTGAGGGTGGTGCATCGTGGAGCAACGGTCCTTCATTGCAGAACTGGGGTATGGAGTTCACCGTCGGCTATCGCCACACCACAGCTTACGGATTCGGTTATAACATCAGTGGAAACCTCGACTTCTTCCGCAACCGCGTCACTTACCTGCCAGAGACCACAACCGGTTCTTACGCACACACCACCACTGAGAACCTCGTAGAGGCAAAAGTGCCTTATGGTTCAATCGTTGGATATGTTGTTGACGGACTCTATCAGAACCGCGAGGAAGTGCTTGCATGCGGACAGGAGAACGCACGCGTAGGAGGTCTGAAATATGCCGACCTCAATGGCGATGGACGTATCAATGCCGACGACCAGACCTGGATTTTCAATCCGGTGCCAGACTTATCTTGGGGTCTTAATGTATCTCTCAACTACAAGGATTTCGACCTCTCAATGTTCTTCCAGGGCATTTGCGGTGTTGACATCTACAATGGTCAGAAGTTCCAGACCGACTTCTACAGCATCACCGATGCAGGCAGCAACAAGGGTAACCGCATGCTCCAGGCATGGACAGAGGACAACAAGGGCTCGCTGATTCCTGCCCTTACCACCAACAACACCGGCGACGAGGGTCGCGCCTCTACATATTTCGTCGAGCATGGCTCATGGCTGAAGTTGCGCTCGCTGCAGATTGGTTACAACATGCCTTCAAAACTGCTTTCAAAAGTCAATATGACAAGCGCACGTTTCTATGTGTCCGGACAGAACATCTTCACTCTCAAGTCAGATGGCTTCACAGTGTCCGACCCGGAGAATCCTAATTGGGCATATCCTCATGCCACATCAGTGTCTTTCGGTCTTCAGCTTGGTTTCTAATAACATATATAATAATTATAAGCAATGAAAAAGATATTCCAATATATACTTGTGGCAGTATCATTATTTTCTGCCACATCATGCGACAGCTTCATCGAGGTAGAGCCTGAGGGAGTAATCGATGAGCAGCTTGCCATGGAGAATCCAGACAAGATGGTCACTGCTGCCTATGCAATGCTCGGTGACTGCTGGTACACCTATCCATTCAACCTCTGGCCTTACGGCGACGTGGCAAGTGACGACTGCCTCAAAGGTGGTTCGGGAACTACCGACACCGGCTATCATCCTATGGAGATATGGTCAACACTGACCTCCACTCCGGGAGAGTTTGACGAACTCTGGTATCGTCTCTATTGCGCCATCTCACGTTGCAACCGCGCCCTCGTTTCCGTTGCTGAATACGGTGAAGGTACACTCGGTGCCGAGACTGCCAAGCAGCGCGACGCAGAGGTCCGTTTCCTCCGTGCCCATTTCTACTTCAAGCTTGTGACAATGTTCCGTCAGATTCCTTGGATCGACGAGGAGGTGTATAAGAACAATGCACAGGAGCAGACCCGCAACGACGAGTTTACCTACGAGCAGCTCTTCCAGAAGATTATCGACGACTTCAAGGTGGCATACGACGTGCTTCCAGCAGAGCAGAAAGACGGTGGACGTGTCAACAAGATTGCTGCCGCAAGTTATCTTGCAAAGTGCTACCTCACTCTCGCTTGGGGTGACGGTTATGAGGCAACCAACGGTGTAAGCCACATCAACCAGCAATATATGAATAAGGTAGTGGAATATACCGATGTTGTGAAATCGTCAAAATATGGTTATCTTGAGGACTTCGGCGACATCTTCCTGCCTGAGTACAAAAACTCCAAGGAGAGCATCTTTGCAGTGCAGTGCTCTGACTACAAGGACGACAACACCACCTTCGGACGTGCCAACTGGAGCAACATGCTCAACGGCTGCTGGGGTATCTGGTCTTGCGGATGGGACTTCCACAAGCCTTCGCAGAACCTCGTAAGTGCATTTAAGACTAAGGACGGTCTGCCAGACTTCGACAACTTCGACAAGACCATCGACTATCCAGTGAATGGCGTTCCTACAGCACAGAAGTGGGACCCACGTCTCTTCCACACAGTTGGTATGCCTACATTCCCTTACAAGTATGAGGAGGCTTACACCCTTACAAAGGATAACTCACGTACACCAAACACCTATGGCTACTATACCTCACTGAAGGAAGTTCCACAGCGCTCACAGGGCGAGACCTATAACAGCCCATGGCAGGCATTCGACATGAACGACTATGTCTTCCGCTATTCTGACGTGATGCTGATGCGCGCCGAGGCCCTTATCGAGACAGGCAAGCTCGAGGAAGCCCGCTCTATCATCAACGACATCCGCCAGCGTGCCAAGAACTCAGTGGCAAAGCACATCCAGTATGCTGCCGACCAGTGTGAAATCGCACTCTATCCCGACACATATTTCAAGGATAAGGAGACAGCACGCAAGTGCCTGCAGTGGGAGCGCCGCCTTGAGTTGGCAATGGAGAACGGCCGCTACTTCGACCTTCGCCGCTGGGGTATAGCCTCAAAGACCTTGAACGCATACTTCGAGACAGAGAAGAACGACGTTTACGACGGACAGACCTACGCACAGTATCTGAAGGATGCCCACTACACTCCGGGCAAGAACGAGTTCTATCCCGTGCCTTACAACCAGTTGTATTATGTTCCGGGACTCTATTCTCAGAACAAAGGTTATTAATTCAACAAAAGAGCAATACTTATGAAAAAGTTATCGATAATATTAATGACACTTATTGCATGTGTCATCACATCCTGTCAGGACAACGACATCGACCACAGTGCGATGATTGTTGCTACACCTGACGCAGCGAATATTAACGGACAGCTTCAGGGCGACGACTATGTATGGTCGTGGCCCCAGCAGTCGGCTGACCTTTCGATGAACGTTACCGTTTATCGCAACGGTACACTCTCCGCATCCGAGACAGTGAGCGGCACAAGCTTTGCCCACAAGAACATCCCGACAAATGAGTCATACGAATATGTTTTCAAACTCACCGACGGCACAAACTTCTCTAAGGGTGTAGTGAAAAGCTATACACGCGAAGGAGCTACAAGTATTACGGGCATACAGATGCGCCAGGTGGACAAGGCAGGAGGCTACGACGCGGTAGTGGAATGGGACAAGCCTGTCGATGCTTCAAGCATCCAGTTTACCGCTACCAATGGCAAGCAGACAATATCTGAGACACTCTCTGCCAACAACACCATGTACACCATTCAAAATGTGGTCACAGGCGACACATGGACAGTAACACTCGTGGCTGTTAACGAAAAAGGTACATCTCTCGCATCAACCGCCTCACTGAGAATTGGCAAGACTGCCATCGGTTTCCTCAGTGTTTATGACACTCCTGAGGAACTCGTTGAGAATGGTGATGACGACGAGGCTTCTGCATGGCTCTGGTTGCACGAGACATATCCATCGGCACAGTTCCTGCCGTTCTCTTCCATCAAGTCGGCTGACGATGTTGAGCCTTTCCGCGTGTTGTTCTGGTTGCGCGACCTTGAAGGAGTGGGCGAGGGCGATGTTTGGGCTATGCCTGACGTGGTAAATGCCGCAACACCAGTAATCACCGCATGGTATAAGAACGGCGGAAGCTTGCTGCTCTGGAGCCACGCCACTGTATATGCCGGCTATCTCGGACGAATCAACCTCGACGACATGAAGGGCAACGACCATGCGTTCGGATTTGGTGTCGGTGGTATCAACAACGACGTATGGAGCATGGCAGTGCAGCTCAACCCTGGCAGCCGCTTCACCAAGGACCACTCCGGTCATCCCATCTACAAAGGTCTTGAGGTGACAAGCAACGACCGCACCAAGCTCATCGCATTCAAGGGTCCAGGTTGGACAGAAGACCACAACTGTCTCTACTTCAACCTTCCGTCGCTGCTTACCGGTATTGGCAACCAGGAGGAAGCTTGCTATACACAGCTCACACAGACCTATGGTATCTATCCTCTCGGAACATGGGATTCACAGATTGACTGGGTGTCTCAGATGAACGTTTGGGAAGCCCAGCAGGGCAACACCGAATTCAAGGGCACATTGCTCTGCATCGGTAACGGTGGTTGCGAGTTCTCGATGAAGAATGCTGATGGCACACCTGATAAGAGTGCTCATCCAAAGAACAACATCTATCAGGACAATGTACTTAAGTTGGCAAAGAATTCACTTGAGTATCTAAAGACCAGATAATTTTATGAAGATACATAAAAGCATTATCATGTTGGTAGCCGCTGCAATGGCGGCTACCTTCACTGGTTGTTCTGAAGACGACATCCAGCAGGATTACAATCCAATCATTGATAATCCCCAAACGGAAGAGTCTGCTCCAGAAGGGCCGGGAGAGGAAGTGGCCAGCAGCCGCAACGAGAAATATCGTCCGCAGATACATTTTACGCCGGCCAAAAACTGGATGAACGATCCCAACGGTATGATATATATAGATGGCACATACCATCTCTATTATCAGTATAACCCTCAGGGCAATGGTTGGGGCAACCTCAGCTGGGGACATGCCACTTCCACCGACATGCTTCATTGGGAAGAGCAGCCTGTAGCTCTTCAGCCTGATGCCCTTGGTATGATTTTCTCAGGTTCTGCCGTATGTGACAAGGACAACACTGCGGGCTTCGGTGCCAATACCCTTGTTGCCATATACACTTCCGCCGATGCTGCCCAGCAGCAGTCTATTGCCTACAGTAAGGATGGCGGAAAGACATTCACCACTTACGAAGGCAATCCTGTAATCAAAAACAACGACGACAACCTCCGCGACCCGAAGGTGTTCTGGCATGCAGAGAGCAAGAAATGGATAATGTCACTTGCCAAGGGATGGAAGAAAGGTATGGAAATATGGAGTTCTACCGACTTGAAGAGCTGGACCAAGGAGAGCGAGTTCCTTGTAGAGCTGACTGGACGTCCAAGTTTCCAGTGGGAATGTCCCGACCTCATTCCGTTTGACTACAATGGAAAGCGCAAGTGGGTTATGCTCATCAGTGTTAATCCCTGCGGTCCTGTCATCGGTTCAGGAATGATGTATTTCGTCGGCGACTTCGACGGAAAGCAGTTCACACCCGACAAACTGAACTATCCGCTTTGGTTGGACTATGGTATGGACTTCTATGCCGGTGTTACATGGAACAACACTGGCGACAGACATCTCCTGATCAGTTGGATGAACAACTGGCAATATGCCGACCGTGTGCCTTGCGACCCTTGGAGGTCGGCAATGTCACTGCCTCGCGAACTGAAGCTCGTGGAGCATAACGGCACACCGCATCTTGCATGCCCTGTGGTAAGCGAAATCGACGGTATTGCCGAGGAGTGGACTGCTGTGACATCTTCGTTTGACGCAAAAGATGCCTACCAACTTCATCTCGAAATGGACCTTAGTGCCAACAGCACTATCACATTGAGTAACGCACAAGGCGAAAAGTATTCGATTGATGTCAATGTATCCACCCAGTCGCTTTCTGTACACAGAAATGCTTCTACGGGTGTTGCATCATTTGCCCCGACATTCTCCATCCCGACTATGAATGCTCCGTTGAATGCCACAGGCAACAAACTCACGCTTGACTTCTATGTAGATCAGTCATCAGTTGAGTTGATTTCTTCCGACGGACTTACCTCAGTAACAAATCTCGTGTTCCCACAGGCATTATATAACACACTTTCAGTTAGTGGTGCAAATTATGAGGCGAAGGTGAGAAATCTCCGCAGAGTATGGAAATAATGAACTTTTACTGCTAAAATTGTTACATTGAACGATATTTTCAATCGTTTGTATCATATTTTAAAG
>JALFCG010000131.1 GCA_022771265.1 Prevotella sp. | reverse complement strand
GTCATCGTAGTATTTGTTGGCCTCGATTTCAAATCCAAACCCTTTAAGCAATTCGGGAGTTATCTCCAGCGCATCCACGTTCTTGATGTCCTCCTCCCACGGTGTCGGTCGTTCCTCGTCGCTGCCTACGAGATAGACTGTCCCGTCGTCGCATATCTGTATTATCTTCAATGGTGGCGAGTAACGTTCTGTCTGCTCGCTCCACACCTGTACCCAATCACCAACGTGTATGTCACGCAAGGTTAGGTTCCTTGTTCGTTTGTCTTTTCGGTACTCCATAACCTATTGTTTTTAAGAGCCGCACCTGTCACATACGGCTCTTGGTTATTACATAAGACGCATACGTTCACTAAGAACAATGGAGTATGCAATCATAATGTGATACTGAGAAGAAAGAAGTCCTTTGACTTTTTCATCAAGGGTTTTGAACTTCTCGCTGTCGAGGAACACATCGAGCTTGTCAATTTTTTGTTTAAGCTCGTCGTATTCAATTATCATTCGGTCAAGAGGCGTGTCTGCCACCTTATAAGCCTTCTCGAATGGCTCAGCCGGCGACCAACTTTCGTAGCCGTCCTCGTACTTCGTGTGATAACCTGCCTTATCCTTTTCGGACTCGTTAGGCACTCTTCCTGCTTGCAGGAGATTCTTCTCATAAGCCTCGCCCATTGTCATCGGCTCTGCTTCAATTTGCTTTGTACCAATGTACTTTTTCATTTCGTTTTTAATTTTATTGTTATGTGGCACTATTGCCAAGTCTTTTTATGTCTGTTTCATTTGCAGGTCTAATCCACCCTATATTCTGTCCAGTAGCCCAACCACTTATGCGGCGGAATCGTATTCCGTTTGCGTAAATGTATGCTTTTGTTACTCGCTCAACGGTACATAACTTTTCATGTTCGTTTACACTTATAAAGACCTTATCACCGACCTTCAAATTTTCAACTTTACTCATTATCCAACTCCTTTCTTCTCGCCTCCAACTGTGCAATGATGTTCTCGATTGTCTTGCCCGGATATTCCTCGGCTATATCTTCCAGCATTGCTATATGAACCGAAAGTCTTAGGTATTCTTCTTTTGTCATATTCAATCCTTATTATTTAAATCCAATGTTTGCCATTCATATTCTTCCAATGCTCACAACCAAAGCCTATTGATGGTCTAATATTCCACCAGTAGTAAGGGCAATGCCATTCCGAAAGAGCGTCAATGATACTATTAGCCTCACATTTATCCCCAACAACTGCGCCATTTTCATCTCGGTATATATCCCTCTTGGCTTGGCTATGTTTAAGTAATTTACAAGTTTTACAAGTGAACATAGATAATCAATCCTCCAAGTTTATGAATACCTTAACAGGCTCGTCTTCCCATTTGAGATTAGCATAATCATTTTTGTTTAGGCCCAAACAATTAAATATACTACAAGGCAAAGTGAAAAGATGACTTAAAGGGCTAATAAACATATTAAGACCTCTAATTGGTTTACCAATATAAAGCCATAGCTTACCATTTTTATCTCTTGCCACATAGAAATCTATTATGTTTACAGGCTTTTTCTGTATTGCGGTATAGCTTATATATACCACTATAAACATTGTTATTGTGCAAAGAATGAACGATGTAAAACACAAAGCCAAATCCATAATTTAATCCTCTAAGTTGATAAATACCTCCCTAATCTCACCTTTTTTCATATCAGTAAAATCATCAGGATTAAGACCCCATAAATTATTAAAATCCTCATCAAGACCTATGAATGAAATATTGCCTTTTTTATCCTTGATATAAAGCCAATACATATCATCCCTTACTGCCTTAACAAAGAACCGCACATTATTCCTCGGCTCTCTACGCATTCGTCTTATCTCACACTCATATATTATGACTATTGAAAATGCCAAAATAAATCCTGGAAATATTAATAATAAATTCATACTCAATCCTCCCAATAACGATAAAATTCAGGTGCTTCTTCTGTTGTGCCTACAAGGTGTTTGGTGTCGTCGTTGTAGGGGATGCACTGCTTATAGCAATTTCCGCTTGTGCAGAGATAATTAATGGCACCGTTATATTTGTATGCGTTTGAGAACAAATCACATCTCCATTGGCACATTTTATCAAGCCTTACAATTACCTTTTCAAACGCATTCAATGTCTTTGGGTAAAACCTCTCCTTCTTGAGCCAAGGAGCGGTAAATTTAGACCAATCTCTTTGGTCTTTAGATGGGAATAATGTGCATTCCCCATCATAATCTTTCAATATCTTGCCCTCAGCCGTAAAATTTTCAGTGACTCCGTTTTCACAACTTACGACAATAGGATATGCCTCACCCTCAATAATCCCTTGGAAGATAACATAGCCAAGCACCGTTGAATATAATTTCCACCCTTTTGGGCAGTCCTTCAATATTTTCGTTAAATTAATATTCTCGTTCATAGTCGTATATTAAATTAAATCTCCAGCTTGATTTATTAATTCGCCAAAGCATTCTAAAAACTCTTCTGCTCGCTTCTCGTCTTGGAAGGCAAGGCAACTACTTATATAATAACCATGTAATATTTTATATTCGCCTTTGCTTCTCATGATTATATACTTATCCTGCTCACTGTCCCAGTCGGGCAACCATCCCTCTCTCCATGCGTCTCTCAGCTGGTGCAGCTGCATGAGTGCGAGGTGAGCCTCCCCTGCCTGCTTGCTCGGCAATAAATTACAGTCCATTTTTCTATTCCTGTCGGTTATGCCATTTTCTCCTACTTCCTTTATATTGCTATCAGCTTCTATATAACACTCATTCTTACGCACCTTGTAATTTTCGCAAAATTCCTGCCATGTCTTTGGCAGTTCCTTCTTCTTCTCGTACTTGACATTCGACCAGTCTCTCTGTTCCCTGCTCGGGTAAAGCATTATCTCAGGGCTTGTAACACCGTTAATTGATATTGTTGCGTCTGCGTTGATAGACCATACCTCTCCGCTTGTCACGGTTACACTAACCTTTTTATAATATGGGTGTATGCAGTATAACTTCACGTCTCCCAGCATTGGCGACCAAAACGGCTCTCCCTGTGGGCAGTATTTCAATATTTTCGTCAAATTAATATTCTCGTTCATGGTTATTTTAATATATCTTAAAACAATGGTTTATCTGTTATCTCCGTTTCCGCCCAATGCGCCGCGTTGCTTGCGCGATTCAATTTTGTCGATGTTCATTTTCGCTACATCTTCAAGGGTAAACCCAAGTTCTGAGGCCATCACTGAAACATACCACAAGACATCTCCAAGTTCTAACGCGACACTTTTGGCGAAATTCATATCCCCGACCCCATTCCGGTCACGATATAATTTCTTAACTTTTTCAGCAACTTCTCCAGCCTCGCCGTTTATGGCAAGCGCAAGATATATAAGCGAAATGTCCTTAGGGTAATATGCGGTGCTTAGCGCCGCTTGTTGATATTCGTTAATTTTCATATTGTTCCGTATTTAATTAGTGAGGCCGTGGCAATACACGGCCTCGTGTCAAAACTAAGTAATTCAATAAGTGACATTGTTGTTAGCGCTTTTTGCCGCCACCCTTACCGCCTTTCTTGCAGCCCATGACAAACACCTCCTTTCCTGATGATTAAATTGTTTAACATTATAGTAAAATAGCTAAAGGAAACACTCCTGTCATTTCTTGTTCCCGAAGTCTGCGGGATTTTCACCCCACGCCTTGCCGTTCCAATGTCTGACTTCAACTTCTGATATGTAACTCCAGGCTATCTTGAGATAGATTTCCGCCTTCTGTAACAGCTTGTTCCTCTTTTTTGATGACGTGTACTTCCCGTTGAACCAGGTTATCGCCGTCGTTGAGTCAGAATAGACCAATGCGGGTTTGTGCCTGTTCCCGATAATATACTTCACACCTTCCACCAAAGCAAGGAACTCTCCTATATTCACAGTCTGGTTGCCAAGGTTTCGGTAAAAGACCCTCTCACCGGTGGACAGGTCTATGCCCTGTATCTCAGTCAGTCTGTTCTTCATCGAGTGGGCAGCGTCAACCGCTATACCCTCGGTCGGGAAGTCAAGCATACTCATGGCCACGGACGGCTTCCATAAAGTCATCTATAACCATCGGAAGGGAAGCGATATCGACACGCTCCGACAATGTCCTGGTGAACACGTCTATGTCGGAACGGTGCCTGTTGTTCTTGGCGGAGGGATCGTAGACGAGCCTCTTGTGACCGAACTTGACCTCTATCCTCCAGCTCCCGTCCTTTTCGCTTATGGTCTCTATCCTGGCGTTGAACTTGACGGGGGTCGCGTTGATGGCGACGAAACCGTCCTTGCTTTTCATCGGGATAAGGGTAGTCCTGTAAAGCACATGTTCAACCAGGGCTGGTGAGAGCTCCTTGTCCGGCAGCACGACTTTCTTTTTGCACGCGTCAGAAGAATAGCATCCCATCCAGCTTCCGTTCTTCCTGGTGGTGAACCCTACGAGCGTCCCGAAATCACGGTGTTTCTCGAACTTGATGTTCACGATTACCCGCGAGACACCCTTTTGTGTTTTCTGTTCCATTTCTTACTTTTCTTTCTTGTGAAATCGGCCTTTTTGTCGTCGAGCAACTTCTTCATGTCGGGAACGGTCAGCGTCCCGTTCGGGTTCCTGTAGGTGATTATCCTTACCGAGGGAGCGCCGACCCCAAGTATCTCATTGGCAAACATGTCGCAGTCGCAGATGTCATAATCGCTGATGACGGTAGACTTGTCACTGAGCATACACCCAAGGAGGCACTGTCCTCCCTCAAGTCTTGACAGTATAACTTGCCCACTGTTATTCCACCAGTACATTCCGCACAACTTTTCAAACCTATTCCGTTGGTTTACAAGATTCTCCATCACACATGATATTAAGGGATTCGGTAAAACAATTGACGCATATACCGTTCGTCCTCTTTGAGGCCATCGGGTCAACCCTTATGCCGCACACGGGGCAGAAACACATGGTAGGCACCCTTCCCTTGACTATTTCCTGGAGCTGGCGCTTTGTGATTTGCCATTGCTTACATACAGCGTCGGTTATCTCAGGGTAGCTGTATGCCCTGTTCCTTTCAACGAGATACTGCAAGCCGCTTGTCAGTTTTTTCCAGTCTTCCCTGATAAGGATTTCCCTCACGTACGGGACATTAATGAGACACCTGTCATTCAGTTCGGAGATAGCGGCCTCGCTTATACCGAAGTAAGCTGATGCCTTCTTAACGTCAATGTCCCTCAGGACCCTTGTTATCTTTGCCGCCTCAAGCATCTTGGGGCTCCTCCGTGATAGCCACTTTGCTGCTTCCGTCCTTCAGGACTACGCTAATCTCTATCTTGCATTTCCTCGCACAGGTTTCGCCTATGCTTGCATACCGGTCCGCAAGCATGTTAATCATCACTCGGTTGCTGTCCGCGTCACTCATCTTCTCCCAGTCAATTCCGAGCTCCTTTGACATTTCGACAGCCTCCTTGTAGAACTTGCTTGACTCTTTAAGCTCATTCATCCTGTAGGGCGTTTCATCAGTGTCGGCGAAAAGGAGCTTGCACAACTCCCAGAAACCGAAAACACTTTCATGCGCCCTTTCGAGCATGTCAGCACTTTTTTCTTCACTCTTCTTTTTTGTCATTTCTTTTGTTATTATTGTTATTAAACATTCAAAACCCGCACACGCAGGTCATCTGATAATAGACATGCAAAATTATTTTGGATATAAATACATGGTTAATTTTCTGTTAATTAATATACATAAAAATTAAATAATAGTCCGTTTAGATTAAAATGATGTTTAATTAACAACCGAATATCGTATTCGGAAGCTTCTTATACTCAGACTTTGAGAAAAGTATGCAATCCTGTTCCATATAAGACGGGGCCACCATAACCCAATTCTTCTTGTTGTGCTTCCTGATGTAGATATTCTTGCGGTCCGAAACATCCATGACGTTGTAACACGATTCCTTGTACATGTGTCTCAGTCCGTCCACGATACCCATTCCGCCAAGCATTATTATATCGCCAACCTTGGCAACCTCGACATATTGGCTGTATTTCATTTTCTTCATACCTTATTATATATCCTGATTATTATTTGAATTGATAGCCTGATATCCTTGCAAGCTCCATTGTGACTTCATTCATGGTAGCGTAGAGCTTCGCTTCACCTGGCACCCTCTCTGTCCTTCCTCCCTTAAAATAGTAAGTGATGGAAGGGGAGTGTTTTTTCATGCTCACCGTAATGTCCACGTCATCAACCTCCAGCTTGGAAATCTCGTTACCCCTAAAGCAGAACACTTCAGCTCCAACAGGAAAATGGTTGATTTCCGGTGTCTTGCTTTTTATTTCACTTTGAAGGGTATAAATTTGGGCACGCAAATCCTCGATGGTCTTGTATTGTTCAATGATAGTCTGCTTCTGCCTGCTCATCGTGGTCTCATCATTTAATTTCTTGACTCTCTGCTCCTCAGATTTCTTATGACGGTACTCCTTCCTCATTTCCGAAGCACATTGCTTGCACTTTGAGGAGAAGCCGTCAAGTGAACCCTTGTCGCACGAAAATTCCACGATGCTCTTCTTCTTGCCGCATTTCTTGCAAACCTTGGTTTCCGGACCGTTGGCGATTCGCATTATGCGGTTTATCTTATTTGGAAAACCGAATGGCATGGATTTCCTTTCAGTTTCCTTGTCCACTACCCCAACACCTGTTTCTGCCGCCATGTTGCTGATAGCCTCGTTCTCCTGTTTCATCTGAGAGAAAGCCATAGCTTTCTTTTTTCTTAACTCCTCATTGTAAGCATGCACGCATTCCCTGCATATACCCCTATGACCGTCGCTTTTTGAATTGTCTTTGGAAAATTCGGTTAAAGGCAGCACTCTTCCGCATTTGTAGCATCGCTTCATTTTCGGCCCAATGCCCTCGCAGCCCTCATGGTCCGACGTTTTTTCTGATGACCCGGAAACACCTTGCGTCTTGTTGTATTTGACACAAGTTTCCGTTGCCTCTTTTGAATTTAAAACTGAAACAGTGTTCTCGTTCGCTACTGTTGGCAGATTTACTGCCATCTGGTTTTCTTCCATATCAATTTATTTTTTAAAGTTAATAATAATCAGAATTAAAAAGGGGCAGCGTTTCACAACGCCGCCCGACAATAATAATTAAACTTATATAATAAAAAAAACGCGCTAATCCGATGTCCATAACTTCATCTGACAACCCTTCTTGTCATTGGTGGACATGTATTTCGCAAGACCTTCAAGTTCCGCTATTTTCTGACGGTCAGGTCTTTTCCTCATCTTTTCATTACGGAGCCTCATGCTCCACCATCTGAACAGCAAGCTCTTGGAGTTTATGGTATAGCCCTGCTCGCCGATTCCCCTTATCCTTGCCACACGCTCTTCATACAGTTCCGCGGTGGATATTTCAGACATGGCGGCATTTTTGTATTTCTCCACCACGGAACGCATGTCCAGTACCGCAGGATTATCCGGATTTTTCTTGTAAATCCTCTGGTACCAACTATAGTCATTGCCTGGCAGGGAGCCTATGAACATCTGCTTTTCTGCGCAGGTCCTCTTTATTCTCTCGCATCTTTCCTCCAAAGTCTCCACGGTTCTCTTGTAGTTTCTGTCAGGATTGAAGCCGTGTTCGAGAAGCAAGCTGAACAGTTCAGGGCTTTTCTTTTGCGCTGACTCTCTCTTGAACCTCATCATTGTACCATAAACGGCCTTTTCTGAGGGAGTCGGCAGACTGCCATTTTTTGTTATGAACTCTTTTAATTCCTCGTCATGACTTGATGACAATTTTCTGATGAAATTGCATACTCCAAGTCCCTTCAGCCTTTCCAATCTTTCAGGGTCTTTTCCTGTTCTTAAATACGAAGCTATCCAAGACCTCTGATTTTTCGATAGGCCGTCCTTGCCAATTCTTTCCAAAATGTTCTTAATTGGAATAAAAATCGCCTCCCATTTGTCAGGGCAGTATTTTTCAAGCAATTCGGAAAAACGAGCTCTCTCTTCCTCGTTGAAGTCGAACTTCTTGTTTTTCTTGCCGTGGTTATAGGTATATTTCATATTGTCCCACATATTCATGAGTTTCGGGTCATTTTTTCTCATGACGACAACGCTACCGTATCTTTCAAGACCCTCCGTCAACATGTCGAGCTTTTCACTGACAGTCTTTATCTCCTTGAACTCGGCGTTAAAGCCATGCTCGACAAGCCATTTTATCCTGTGGGGGTATCTCTTTTGTAGCGTCTTGTTCCTCTGTTCCCTATTAAACAGATAAACCTTTTTGTTTTCTTTGGGCCCAGGAAGATGTCCGTGCATAGAGAAGAACCTCTCGTTCATCGGAAGATACACGTTATACCAGATATCGTCGTTTGTTATGCTGAGGTCTATCTGGGTGAGGAACATTCTCAGGTCACGGCACTCGTCGTAAATCTTGAAGGGAAGCCCGTTACCGGGTTCCTCAGAGCCGTCCTCAATAAGGTTCCGGTTACCGTCAGTCCAATTGTTGTCGGCGTAGCGTATGAGATCCATATTATTCACAAGGTCAAATATCACTGGTGTTATACCCTTGTTGTTGGTCGTGAGGCACCTTCCTGCCTGTTGCTCTATTATTATCCTGCTGATGGTTGAGCGAAGCATTATCACCGCGTCCACACGGGGTATATGCACACCCTCATTCAGCATGTTTACTGAAAGGGCAATGTTAATGCCTTCAAAATTGTCGTCCTGGAATTTCTCCATATTCTCCTCCACACGGCTTTCAGTGTAGTTGATGTTGTAAAAGTGGACTTTGGAGAACCCGGCTTCCGCAAACCACGATTTGAGAGAATCCTTGATTTCCTTTATGCGTTCTATTTTCGAGCAGAACACAATAATTCTCCTTATGTCTTTTCTGAGATATTTTTTAAGAATATAAGGCACGCCCTGGGCATTGTTCCAGTTACAGGCTATGCCGTCAAGTCTTCTCATAAGCCCCTCTTTTTCAGAACCGCTCTTGAACTTTTTCTTGTTTATCATCTCCCTTCTCCTCTGTATATCCTGGTCTATGGAGTAAAGGGACGCGACATAGGTTGGGGTGGGGAGTATTCCCGTGTCGAGAGCCGTTCTCAGTGATATATGGCTGACAACGTTCCCGTCAAAAAGCTCGTCAGCCATATTCCTCTCATTGTCAAGATACCTTATGGCTGTAGCTGATGTCCCGAGCAGTTTTGCGAAAGGGTTGGCTGATATTAGCCTTTCAATGCCCTCTCCCCATTTTTCAGCCCCAGCCCTGTGAAACTCGTCAAGCACTATCAAGTCGTAATCCTCAGGAAGGCTTTTATCGCACATTATTGACGAATATGTCCTGAAGGTGACGTTGTCTCCGCATATCTTTCTTGTCTCGTTAAGGACAAAATTGTTCGGCGCTATTATCATAACCTTGCTGAAATGCCTCGTAACGGCGGCTATTATATAGCTTTTGCCGGTACCTGTCGCATGGACTATGGCAGCCCTGTCATTTCCAGCTTCATAATAATCCATGACTTTCCTGTAAGCCGCGGCATTGTGCGGTTTCAGGTTAAGTTCCCTTAGCATTGTTTTCATATTGTGTTTAATTATTATTGTTCGGCAATATCGCCGTATCTGTCATGCGTTGTTGGACAAGACATAATAGACACTATTGTTCAATCCGGTTTTGCAAAAACATATAATCTATGTTAAACAAAAAGGGCTACGGAATTTCTTCCGCAGCCCTTGGGTGTTGATTATATTTTACAATTATGATGCTGTTATTTTTGTTGTTCTTCCAAACGACAATTTTCCATTATCGTCACAATTAATACGGGTGATTGAATGTGATGTCCATTGTCCTTTAGTATAGACACGACATACAATGTTCTTCCCGTTTAGCAAGAGTAGCTTTTTCAAGCTGAGTGTATTGACGTAATACTTAGCCTCGCTCATCGTCAGCCATGTCTTAGTGGTCAACCCGTCATCAAGACAATAGTATTTTTTCACTGAGGCATTGGGTGCTTTCGGTAAAACCACCTGAGACAATGCGGGTTTGGGCTGAGGAAGAGGTGTTGGGGTAGGGGTGAGGTTTTTATCTCTGTCCGCTCCAGCTTTGTCGTTTTTATCTTCTTCCTCACGTTTCTTGTCCTTTTTAGATGCTTTTTCATAATCGTTAATGCCATAGATTAGTATTGCTATTGTGACAAATATCCATGTGACAATCCCGACATACAAGAAATTCAGATCAGGATAGAAACCAGGCGAGTGGTTCGTAAACATTCTTCCGTTTATGCTGTCATCTGCTACTTCAACCATAAACCCTAAACAGTTTATAATAAAAACAAATATACAAAATAAATATGCTGTTACAGGTGACAAGACAAATGAAGCTATTGATAAAAATACCCAAAGTATTATGGTATATTGAATACTATCCCCCTTATACGTTATTTTTGATGGCGAGCCGTAAATCAGTCTTTTAACCATATTATCCATCTTAACCATGATATCAGTCTTAACCAGCAGTATAAGCCAAATGACGCATATCACGATTAATACCCCACAAAAAATAATCATTTCTGAGCTTTCCATAATGTTCATATTTTCAAGCAAAAGTAACACTTATTTTTCATAAAATTCTCTTAATTGATTAACATTAACTTTAATTTAACACATTACCTTATCATGATAGGGGAAACAGCATCCGTTCATCATTGAACTGACGGGCTTCCAGCCTTTTCTTGTGTATCTCATCAACAAGACTCATAACGTGATGAAGGCTGCTGCTCCCCTTATATGTCATCGTCTTACATGGAAAGCTAATCCGTCTTCGCAATAAGGAGCCTTAATGCCAAGCATTATCCGAAGTTTACCGATATTACGAACATCCTCTTCGCCGTCCTTCGCCTTACGATCATCAGGCTCGTCCCGTTCAGATGTCACCCTAAAACCGGACACCTTTTTCGTATTGACAGCATACCAAGAATTGCCAGTGTCACTCACAAGTGTTACGCCGTGGTCCTTCAGGCTGTTAAGAGCGAGACGCAAAGTATCTATAGCAACGAGCTGCTCCTCTGTAAGTTTGAGTAATTGCACAAGTCCGACATTGGTTTTCTCTTCCCCGTCAGGACCGACCTCGGTGTATGTGGTGTTCTGGAAAGCCTCGGCTATTGTGGCGTACAAATCTGACGGAGCATCATACACTTGCGCTTTTTCCTTAAACGGACAGATGATTTTGTCTGTTCTGATTATTATTTCTTTTGGCATCCTATTCTTGTCTATGGTGTACCCCGTGAATGTGCCGTCGTTATTGTTTGTAAAATTCGGGAGCATACAGTCTATGCTTTGTTTTCCCAATGTTATCGGCTCGCCTCTCTCAAACATCTCCTTGGAGGCAAAGAAATGATGTGAGGGCAATTTGTCCACGGTGAGATTATACCTATAACTCACATAAGCCTTGTCATTATGCGTTGTAACACTCAGCAGCTTCACTGCTGTAAGCTTGCCGTCAATTACCACATACCCGTTCTCTGATTTCAAAAAATAGTAATATTCCATATTTTTATTTAATTAATTGTTTATTTTATAAGTTTATTGTTCGTCACCCTTGTTGTCGGCAAAATCCGAGACAAATTCCCTTATCTCCAGGAACTTGTCAACATACACCTTGCCGATACCAAAGTGTCTGTTTTCTCCTTCTGGGGCTGACATTGACACCTTGTGGCAAAACTCATGAACAGACTCAAAAATCCAATGATGACGTTCTTCAATTACCTGGTCGTCGATACATTCATAGCCGTATCTGTCAGTTATGACCAACAGGCTTTCACTCTTTTTGATGGTGTTGTGTGCGCACACAATGTCGCAAATTATCTCCATGACACCGCTTCCAGGCTGGCTGTCATACAACTTGACTATTATTTCTTTTAATTTATCCATAACGCTCATTCAATACTACTCAGTTAATAACTTTGTTCGTCACTCTCACATTCTAATAATTTTTTAACCATTTGTTGCAAAAACCACACGTCCTTTATATCTCAGTTGTAAAACAAGGGATATGTTTTTGTTCTCATTGGCAATTTCCTTGAGTGCTTTCTTGTTGCACTCAGAATCCTGCATCATCGACGCATAGATGAGGTTGTCGACAAATTCAAGGCTTGAAATATTTATGGCTTTGAATTTTTTCATTCCGTCATACTTTGCGTAAAGCAAGCATGTCTTCAATTCTTCAGTATTTGATTTGTCCATCGGTCGAGATTATTTGATTTATTTATTGTCAAGAAGGGGATTGGGGACACAAAGTGCGCCTTCGGTCAATTTGCAGAATACCCTGTTGGCCTGGTTGTCCTCCAAAACAAGGCATACACTACTCATACCAAAATCCTCTTCTGTAACTTTCTGAAAAAGAGTTAGGTCACCCAAGTCATCGTAATCGTGAGGTATTGGCGGTACTCCCCATTCTTCTGCTATTTGTTTCACGCCGTTGTTTACCCAGTCAACGATCTCTTCCTTTGATGTCGCGGCTTTCATGTCTGCCCAGTTTCCGTCATCATAGATATCTCCAAAAAGAGTTGCCATATAAACCTTTATAACCATATTGCCATTGTCTGTTTGTATCCCGCCGACTACGGTTTTTGTTTTTGTTATGGAGTGACTGCTCTAACAGGATTCAGCCACCCCAAAGAGTAAATGATAATTATCCATTGACGGGACGCACGGGGAAACCGCAAACACGATAGTAGCCATACCAGTCCCAGCCTCTCGAAGTGAAGTAGAGATATTGACCGTAGTTGCTGCTGTAGGGCGATGCCGACCAATAGTAGCCGTCTGAGCCGATATAGCTGAGGGAACCATCGCCGCTGTTACGCAAGCCCGACGCGGGGAAGAAGATGGAGTTGTCGTTTAGTCCGGTCACCTTAATTCCATTTACCCCATTGACTTGTGTCCACTGCCAATAACAAAAGTCTAATAATTCTTTAATCTGTTCAAATGTCGGCATACGGAACTGTGCGCCGAGGATAGTGGTGGCAGCATCCTTGTCTGTCCCAGCAATATCCTCATTAATGTCTTCGTATTTATACGACGGATAGTTTTCCGTAAATGGAGTAGTTTCGCCGAATCGGAAGTAATCTCCATATTCTTCGGGTTTATCAGCTCCGACATTTCGGTCAGCCCACAGGGTCCCTGATGGCAGCCCCAGGTCGATGAGTTGCGGGTTGTGTATTGGTTGTTTTTTCATATATATTGCCATAATTATTGACTTAACCGTGGTGTCGAGGGCTGGATTAATATTTTTATTTAAATTGGCACACCCCTCTCACCGAGAACCCATAGTACCTGCTGTCGTAGTCCAAGCCCTGGCTCCCGGAACCGAAGTACAATATCCACGCGCTGAAGGATGAGTCCCAAGAAGCCGACCAGTAGTCGCCGTACGCTCCTACGATGAACACGCACGAATTGTCACAGTAACCAGCGGCGGGAAAGAACACCGAGTTCCCGTTAACCCTTGAGGTAAACACTTTTCCTGCCACCCCTGTTCCGTTATAGTCATTCGTCCACGTTTGGGTGGTATTATTAATCAACTCTTGACACTCCGCTTTTGTCGGCATCCTCCAGTTACCACCGAGGTTAACGTGTGCTGCATCCTGCTCAAGATTAAGGTTTTCAGAAACAGAGGGGGCGGTATAGCTTGCAGAGTCAAACGAGTGTTTCCCCTTCTTTACCTGTTCAGCAGAATACCCCGTGGTTTCCCCGAAAGCAAAATACAGTCCTGCCTGCTCAGGTGAGGTTGCTCCGACGTTACACGTTGCCCACAGAGTTCCCGAAGGCAACCCCAAGTCCACGAACTTATGTCCGTTGTGTGTATTTGTCACGTTAGATGTATCATTCATATTTTCTCGTGCCTATTTGTATCCCGTTGGCTGCGGTAAAATTTAATAATTATCAGTCGATACCCGACTCTTTGAGTTTGTCACAAAACTCCTTGTACGGCAGGTCCATAATGTCGTCACTGGCGTAGTAGTACACCTTTTTGTCGATTTCCTCGTTCTCGCCGTGGTCCAGGACATTGATTGAGTCAAGCAATGCTTCCGGGGCAATGAGGATGTCGTCGTCAATGTCCGTTATTCCTACGTCGTGTGAATGAACATAACGGCATAGATACTCGCTCTCCCACTCGCCCTCACCGTGCTTTATCAGCTCAAATTCGTCACTGTTTACAATGGCGTTCCACACGGCGTCATAGATTGTGTCTATACTGCACCACACGGCATCCGAGTCTCCGTCGATGTAAAACCATGTGTACGTGTCCCTCGTGGAAAATTCCTCGTTATGCACAGTAAGGAACTCGTCGTACTTTACCGCATCAACCTCGAATCCGTGCACGGACGAATATCCGTCAGGCTCGAAGTAGGCGTATGCCCTGTCAAGGCAGTCGTCGGAGTTGTCAATCTCGACAATGCCGTCTTTTGTCATCTTGACAAGCTGCGCAATAGCGTCATACATCTTTCTGTGCAAATCTCTCTTGTCGTAGTAAAAATCAATCTTCTCCATAATTGTTTTGTTTTAATTGTTGATATTATCTGAGGTTGTATTTCCATCTCAGCGCCTTTGCAAGCGAGTTTACGACCTTGAAGGGGAGCTTATAGAAATGACTCCCAATACCGTTAAGTTGCAACGCTTGAATTTTGTCTATCTTCTGATAGCCACGCTCACCATTTTCTGAAATGGTATAGCAAAAATACTTGTTGTTTTGCATACTTTATATATTAAATTCAGGCAACTTCAACACCCATACAGTATTCAGCAAATTCTTTAGGCATGTCTTCGTAACCACATTCTTCGATAAACGACAGATAGCCTTCTGAATAATTATAGACTTCGTTGGTGTCTATCTCAAAGGAATTTTTGTAGTCTGAGCCGTAGCAACTTCCTACGCAAATTTCAGAGCGCAACTTTTTCAGTTGTTCTTCGTCGAGATCCCAAATGTGGATTTCTTTTTCTTCACGCAGCAAATCAAGTTCTTCTCGTTCGTATTCAGTAAGAAGTCTCATACCTATGGGACACCAATAGCCATTTTCCATCATCTTCCAATAACGTTCTCCGTAGTAATCTTCTTGCCAGCAAAGATAGTTATTGCAATGCAAATCCCATTCATCCTCCACGCACGCAACAAACGTGTCGCAAGGAGCTTCGTGGATGTAAGTTTCAAGAAGTTCGTTGGCTATTTTCTCAGCTTCAACAATTCCTTTTGCTTCTGCGTCTGGATATTTTGAAAGCATTCTTTCTCCTGCTACGAATGTAAATAATTTGTAAGTTTTCATAATCGTAAAATTTGTAAATATTTATAAAAGAGACCGATAATAGAAGCGGTCTCTTTAAAATACTCCAATCTCCAAACTCATGTCAACAAGTTTACTGATACTGTCATCAAGCGTCATGTTTAGTGACGTTAATTCAGTCTCACACTCAGGGTAACGACTTGCCGCTATTTTATGCTCAACCCTGTCTTTTAGAGAAGACATCAAATCTGTCAGTTCTTCAATCTTTTCAACAATATCGAAAAGGTCATAATCAAATTGCTCCATACGCCAAATATTTTATTAAACAACAATGAGTGGCAAACATCAACCCTTACGGAGAAGCCGACAAACGCAGCGTGTCTCAGAAATATAGTCCTGTCCGGCACAATAGTAGCCGCGCAACTTTTTGCCATTCAGGATTGAGACACGTCTGAATATCCCGTAATTGTATCCGCTATATCTTCTTATAAGCTCAGCATATTTCTTGATGCTGTCCTTTCCCGAAAGAAACCCTGAGGCGAAGAGGGTACAAGCCTCGCTTTCAGCCTTTTCATCAAGAGAGATTTTTACAATCCGTCCCTTGCTTTCGTTGAATACCGCCATGTTAAGAAATTGGCTGAGGGTAAATTCTTTAAGTGAATTGCCCCTCATCAGACCTTTGATTGTCTTGTACTTTTTTGTTACCATACATCTGATGTTTTTAATTAATGAATATATTTGCGCTACTCAATGGTGTCAGTGGTAATCTCGGATATCATAAAACTGCACTCACCAAGATATTGTTGTCTCCCAATAAGTTCACAATGACAATACGATATGAAATCTTCAATGCTCTCAAAATCTCCACCATTGGCGATCTCCTGCCTGTAATTGACCTTGGCGTTCTCCCTTACAAGCTGCATGGCTCCATCTGAAAGTGACGGCCCGTTCGTGAATACTCCTCTCAGTGTCATAGAAGAACTGCTCAAATGCGAATCACCCTCATACAGGAGATAAACGCTTTTCTTTGCATTGTTTGTCTCGTTCTCCTGATTGTCCTCAGGCCACTGGATAGCTTCAAGAAGAAAGTCGCCCTGATCCTCTATATAATCAATGGGCGCCCACTCGTCATCGTCCTTATAGTTTATCTCGATGGCGTGAAATTCTATGGTGTTCCCGTCTATTCCGCCCACTCTCAGCTTGTCGATGGAATAGTGCCATACACGTTCCCCGTCATAGTAATCTATTTTGTAGCAAGGGGTTTCAAAATCCTCAAACCCCTCGTTCTCATCTACCACCATAACCTCACCACACTCACGGATAGCTTCGGTGATAGTGCGCATGTACAAAGCCCTTGTCTGACACATTGCATCAAAGACAAGTTCGACTGATTGTTTTATGTTTTTCTTCATTTATAAGCGTTTTTGTAAATTAATATTATAATTGTTTATATGTTACGGATTACTCCTCAACATCTTTCCAGAAAAATTTCAATATTATTTTTGGTATAAATAATTCAGGGGCATATTCAGATGTTATTTTCAGACGCTCAGTGTTTTCTTGAACTTCTTTAATATAGTCCGCAACATAATCCATACTGTTGCGCATATCATCAACCGTATAGAAACACAACTGCATTATATTGTCATAATATATAAACATTACCGGGTAATTGTTAACAAACCCAATGGCCTTATTGTCATTGGTAATGTTTTCACATAGTGTCAGCTCGTCGATAATATCTGACGGGCTGACGTTCTTCTCGTCCAACGGGGCCTTTAATAGTTTGCCGCTCATAGTTATATGTTTTGTTTAATAACTTACAACCATATTTTGTTCTACCGTAATGCCATACTTGGCTAAAACAGATTTTACCCACGATGGGGTTGCCCTCTTTCTTGCCACACGGCTTAACACTGTCAGCCCGTCGATATCAACAAGCTGGATATGGTCGGAAGCGTCAGAGTGCTTCTTTGCTTCCTTCAATGTGTTATGGTCATGTATGCCGTAACGTGTCTCTACTCTAAAAATAAATTCACCCATAATCAATTAATTTAAAAGTTTTGCAATGTTCCTAAGTCTTTCGAGAAATTTCTCATAGTCCTCATAATGTTCCTTGATGTTGTTAAAGGGGACTCGCATCTTGCGTGCCGTTTCAAGTCCTTCTTTCCACCACATCAAAACATTCTCGTTAACGTCGAAATTCTCGATATATTCCTCAAATTTCTCCCTGGTGACGGCTTCAAGAGAAATTATCATATCTTCACCGCCATCAGTGTAAGTCTCAAGCTCAGCGCTCAATGGGAACTTGTCCCAAGCCGTACCACAATACTTGAAACCATTCTCTTCAAGTATAGCGATGTTTTTCTCGTTTATAGATTTCAATCTTTCCATATTCACCTATTCAATGTCATCGTCCTCATGCAACCATGAGTTGTATTTTTCCGCTACAGAACAAGTAACCTGCAATTCGGCAAGTGTACCGCCATACTGCTCATAACTTTCGTGACATGGGATAATGGTCACCTCGGAACCTGTACTGAGATTGACTTTTATTTCCCTCTCGTTATTCACAAAATCGTGAAACAAACTGATTTTTTCGATCTCTATCTTCATAATTCTATCATTTAGAAAATTGGCGCAATTATTCCATCTCCGCCCCAGTCCTTGCATAATCCTGGGGTGTTATTGTTTATTTTAAGGGCATACCCTCTTGGGTCTGAATTTCCGTAGAAATCCGCCTCGAACTTCCGCTTGTACTTGACCAATGGGAGCAGCCTCTTCAGTGCATGGTCAAAATTAGGTTCTCTACTGTTAGGTCTGCTGCAATATCTTTCAGCCTCCCTTTCCAGCTTGCACTCAAGCCTTCTCGCAACCCTGAAGAAATGCTCCTTGTCGCATTTGATGACATAAAGCCTGTTGAGCGCATCAAGATGTTTTTCCTTTGCTGTTTTCATACTTCCATTCCTTAGTGAATTTGAGGGCGGCACCGTTTCCAATGCCGCCCAAGTTAAATAAAAATTTGAAACAAAATCCCATCAACGGTTGATGGCAAGATAGATGGACTTGATAGCGGCATTGAGCTTTGCCTTGCATCCGGTCCATTTAAGCATCTCGTACCCAGCGACAACATCGTTCACCTTTGTCGCGGCATCCATAATGTCACACATGTTGTCGAGCATGTCCTGGTACCTGTCTGTGGCAAACAGGTTCTCTGGCATGTTCATCGTGGCATCGTCCTCCTCATCAGCAATGTCCGTAAGTTTTTCGGCTATCCCTTCAAACTCTTTCTTCTCGGGCTTTTTACTGCCCTCCATCAGGCTTCTGATGTGGTTGGCGACAATCTCAAGGTCTTTCCTTCTCTTGTTGTTCATGCCGCTTTTTCCCCGAAGTCCCTGACTCCTTGATGACCATGTCCATTGAAGAACACGAGGCGTTTACCACTACAGCTACACACCCTTTCGGCGACATAGCGTGTCTGTTTCTGTTCATTCCACATAATTATTGCATTTAAGTTAATACTGAGTCGATAAGCGCATATTTTCCGAGCACCTCACGACTTACCTCTATCAGGTTCCTTGCGTCAAAGACGTTAAGCCTTAGCCTGTTTGGGACAAAAGGGCTTGACTCAATCTGCTTCATCATCCCGATTGAATCATCGAGAAGATCAAGCAACAACCTAAGTTTTGTCAGGTATGTTTCATCCATACTGCTCCCCTTATTTTTTCAATATTGTCCTCGGCTTTCTTGATTCTGGCATAATATGATGCCTTGGATATCAATCCTTGCTTCACGTCATTGGCTAACGTGTGCTTGTATGACTTCATCATCATACCGAGAAAAACTAAATCCTTGTCCATAAATGTAAATATTTTACCAGACCTTATGTGCGACTTTCATTTGTCCAAATGATTTGAAGCCTGCTGCCCAAAATGACAACTTAATCATGATAGGCTTAAGCCAAACAAGCATAACCGCCACTGACTGACAGTTTTTCGTAATTCCGGTGCGGCTTTCCCTGTATGTTTATGATATAGGAGACAATATGAGCTGTAGCCCTCGACAGCTTCACGTAGCCTCGTATTAAATTCTTCACCGGGCCGTTACGGATTTATCTGTTATTGTCGTTTATCGGTTACGCTTATTCTTGTTCGTACAAGCCTGGAGGTTTTTATTCGCCTTTGCTATGATTTGTCTGCGGACTTTCTCGGCACTCCACTCCGCCAATTTCTTGCTGATGTCGAAGTTGTTGTGCTCCATAAGCTCCTTCAGCATACCAAGCAACCTCCAGCCCTCATGGGAAGCGGAAAAAGCTACAGTCTTGCAGTCGAGATATTCCAAGGCTAAGTTGCCGGAAAGCTCTATTCCGTTAACCGCCATTTTCATTCCGTGGAACATCAGAAGGTTCCTCATGGCGTAGTACGAACCGCAGCCCTTGTATGCGTCAATGAACTCATTGCTCATCTTGGCTTTTCTGCTCAGCCTCACCTTTTCGGCATTGACACGCTTCACAGCCAACCAGAGAACGCGTGCTGTTTTTGCGTTTACGATAACGTTTCTCAATGCAGCCATCGGCTTGTACAGCTCAGCGTCGATATTGTCGAGAAAATAGTTTTTGCCGTGAATCTTGACGTAAGGCTTGCCCTTGTATTTTCTCGGAACATAGTTTTCCACCTGTTTCTTAAGTTCGCTCATGTAACCGTCGAACATGCTCAGAGCCAACGTCTTGTTGTACCAAATGTTGCGCATCTTCAGGTTCTCCCCGTCCTTGTTTGCCTCCATTTTGTACTGGGCGTGGAACTCGTTCTCCAGCACTTTCCACTGGTATTCATAACCCCCACGAAAAGCCATACAGTCCACAAAAGACATCTTCGGATTCCCCTTCATCCACACAATCATGTGCATGATTTGGGCGAGAACCCATCTGCGGTAGAGCCTGCTGTCGGGTATCTCACCATCTTCACGGATAGCAGCCAATATCGGGTCGTCGTCATCAAGCATCTCCAACTTGCCGTTAACAAGTCTCGCGATGGCATCGCCCCCATTCGCGCCCTTCATCGAGAAGAAGCCGTCGGTGTCCACACCAGCCTTCTTGAGGGCTTCAATCTTCTCTTCAGCGGTCATAGCCTTCTTGCGAGTGTCCTTCTGCTTAAGTTCCGTAATACTAAAATCGCCTTGAATAAGAATGTTTCTTTTCTCCATAATTGTAAATATTTAATTGTTAATGATGTTAATTGTCTCTTGTTATGCCGCATTGCTTTCAGGTTGCGGCTCGACCCATTCACGCATTACCACAAGATCCTTGTCGTCGTCGTCCTGATAGAACACGTTGCCCCACTCAGGGTTCCATACGAGCTGACCGGTACAAGCCATTATCAGTATGGCAAGCTCCAGTCTGCATCTCGCCATTTCTCTTCCTTCCCCGTACATCATGTCGTCATCTGAAAGGTCTTTCTCGGCGAGAGCCTTGAAATATGACCTCCTGTGACCATTGGAGCGTCTTGAAGGCACTGAATGTTTGTAAAGTTTGTAAGCATGATAGATATACTCCATCGGCTCTCCGTCAGTGATAAATCCAAACTCCTTGTCATTCAGCGGCTTTCCGTCCTTTATGACATACTTGCCGTTGACTCTAAGGGAGCGTTCCTTAAAGTTCACATAGAACTTCGCTCCCATCTCGACCCTTTTGATTGTTTCTTCAAAAATTGCCATAATATCAATGTTTAAAATGTTCCACATAAGGCACGGCGCATTTCTTTATATTTCCGATTATAGCCATCTCGAATCTGGGGGCAACCCAGATTGAGATGTGCATATATTAATGCCTCCCTCATGGAGCATAAGGCTGCGCTGCCCCATTCCTCTTTGCTGCCATGGTTCATGACTTTACTTATCTGATGATGGACTTCTTACACGACGTGTTCTTGATCTGTGGGCAGATCGAGACACGTCGTGTAAGAAGTACCTCTAATTATAGGCAGCCCAAGAGGTCATTTTAGAAACACGGCTTGGCGGCACGGCACAATCCTTTATATTCCTGATGTTATCCGGTGGAACCTGGATTACCTCATCGAGATATCAGATGAGGTATCCAGGTGTAACCGGATAGCTCAATACGCCGCCCTACCGTGCTGACAGTGATGTGCTTCACGTTGTTTGTGTCAGTTGCCCGCACATTCCCCTGTTGACGTGTCACTATATATTCTTGATATTAACTGTAATGTGTCCTGAGGTCATATAGTCATAGATGACCTCAGGATGTATCAGTACAGTTGATTAAATCCTGGGTTGTGTACAGGCAGTTCACGTCTTTTATCAGGTCATCCCCAATCGGTTATTCACTTTAATGCTTTGATATTCGCTGTTTTGGCGGGCTCATTAATACGCTGGGCACAGCGTATTGATCTCCAAGTTTAAACAGCGAATTGAATATTGGGGCAGACCCGATTTCGCATAACTACGATATATGCGGCACTTGCAGAAAAAGGGTGTTTCTTTATTCTTCTGATCTGTTCCTGTGTGAGGAGCTGGCTGCCCAGTCAATATGACTGGGTCGCCAGCGGATTGTAGCCAGGAAAGGTGAATATTTCCGCATCGAACCGCAATGACCACCCAATCATAATATATTTGCTGACCGCCACGTTTCTTTAATAGCCTGATCTGTGAAGGCGTTGGAAGCGGGATGTATAAACCGATAGATTTACACATCCAGCTGTAAACGCCTTCTAAGTAAATTTTGTCAGCCAATATACCAAGTCCCCGTGGAAGGATAATCACTAAAGCCCCATCGCCAACGTGTTATAAAACCCCCTTCTCGTCATCATTGCCTTCTGCATGCAGCCCAACGAGAGATAACCTTCTATCCTCGCTTCTGTCTTCTGCCTGTTAGCCTTGACGTTCCGTCCGGTGCCCCTCACAACACAATGGTCTTTCAGCTCTTTGACATAACCGAGACCGCCGACTTTTCTTTTGCCTGTCTGTACCGCACGGAGGCAGTCCATCACGAACATGTTCATTGTGTCGATGTCCTTCTTTACGTTCACCACATTGAGCACTTGCGTCGCCCAACTGAACTCGCCGTTTCCCTTGTAGAGATAACTGTTCACGGAGTTTACGGCTTTCTTCAGGGTGTTATCACGTTTCTTGATTGTCCTTTTCTCGATCTCCTTCTGGAATATCTTGAGTCTTGTGGGCGACATCGAAAGCATGTTTCCCTTAATGGCGAATCCGAGGAACTTGAACCAGTGGTTCTTGTCAAGGAACTCAATTTTCTTAGGGTTCAGCTTCATCTCCATCTTGGCAAGCTCTTCCTTAAGTATGTCCATTGCGAGCTGATAGTCCTTTCCGACAAAGAGCATGTCGTCGCTGTATCTTATGTAAAGTCCGTCAAGACCGGAGAGTCTCTCATCTATGTGGAACAAGACCACGTCAGCAAGAAACGAGGCGACGCTGCATCCCTGCTTCATTGACTGGTACTTGCTCTGGACGTTGCCGTCGATGTCGAAGTAGATGTCGTTGTGATAATAGTCGCGCAGCACGTCTATCAGTTTGGATTTGCCGTGCTTCACCTCGACATTATCAAACACCTCGTCCACATATCTGATTGGAACTGAATCGAAATATTTTGAAAGGTCTGATTTCCAGCCTATTATGTTTCCATCAGACTCTTCAATCATTCTCGACACCTCCTTTACCACTTGAGCGCAGCCAATGCCTGTCTGGTATGACTTGCAATTCTTGTGAACCATCTCAGGACAAAGCTCAAAAAGCAGCTTGTTGGCTATGTTAAGCACAACCCTGTCAATCGGTTCGTTCACATAGACCTCCCTGAAGTCACCTTTGTCTTTGGGTATCCTTGCTATGTGAGGAGGGGAAATCCTGTACTCACCGTCAGCTATGGAGCTTATTATGGCGGCCCTCGTGTCAGCCTTTGCCAGTTGGTACATCTGGTCAATCCTGATGTCTTTGTCGACACCCTTTTTGATCGCCTCGCTCCATCTCCCGAAGTCAGCGAACATTTGTAAAATCTTATCGTCATTCATATAATTTGTCTTTTAGTTAATACTCGACGTACTTGTCTTCCAGCGGCGTGTATATGATGTACTGCCAGTCAAGCTCATCGTTGTCATGCTCTTCATTATACCCCTTAATGGCGGCGGAGAAATCCTGCAAGGTACCGATGTCCTTGAAGGGGGTGTGTTTCTTAATAGCCTCGATGAGTTTCTCCTCGTTTGGATATGATGAGTAGAAGTTGTTCTCTCCGCTCCTTAACACATATCTTTCAGGGAAATACCGTCCGTTAATGTCGTTACAGTAGTACTCGCCCATCAGCTCCTCCTCAGAGATGAAATATGACTTCACCTGAAACTTGGATTTGAGGAAATCGAGGAAATCCAGGGGAGGGCACCACGCATGCTCGGTGCAGAATGTCAACGTGCAATCCTCCTTATTCAGCTTTTCATTGTCCCATGCGCCACGACAATAGACTTTCTTCCAGTCGCCGCCTAAAGCAACCACAAGACATCCGAGCCATGTCTTCCCAAAGCCGTTCTCCACAAGTGGGGCTTTCATTCTTCTCAACTTGACCATCTTGTTGTAAATGGTCCTGAGGCTGTCAATCGGACCCGTTATCACATGGTCCGTCATACACCAGTTTGGCATAATTCAAATGTTTAAGTTAAAATTGTATTCCATTATCAGTGTCACCGTGGAGCAGATTGTCGAGCCTTATAGCCCTGCTGAAATACTGCGATACATGGAAGGGCTCTATCTCGTCACCTCTCACTTGGTTCCACTTTGCTATGTATTTCTCGTATTCACGAAACAGATGGACGACTTTCAGCGGGGTGTAACAGAGTATTATCGGGTTGTCGGGTACATTCCCATGCTCGTCACATTCCACGGCTATGCCGTCAAAGTACTTAAAAAATATCTCGACCTTCTCCTCCTTGAACCTCAAGTCGTTCTCCAATCCGAGTGTTTTAAGCTCATCTTCACTCAGGACGAATATTGAAGTGTCAATTCTTTTCATAATGCGGATAAATTAATACAGGAGCCTGAGCTTTTGGGCTTGGCTCATAGATTGTAAACAGGAACAGGGCTGCGACCACGATGATTATGCCACAAAGTACAGGCCCTGTTTTTTCAGTCACTACTCCGTAAAGTATCATGAGCAAAGCAATTATTATCGCCGCCATGACAAATGCAATTACTATCCAAACCATGTTATTTTTTGAAAAAGTGAGTACATTCCTTGTCTCCGAAGAAAATTCCGTTGTCCTTGCAGTCCGTGCATATCAGCCAGCAGTCATCCGTGTAAGGGTTATAGTTTATGCAATACGGACATTGATATTCTCCTCGCATTTGCTCTCGTTTAATTTTTTGATAAGTCCCATGTTGTCGTTCATCAACTTCAGCACAACGTCATTGTAGTCAGACATCTGGTTTCCGCACCCCCTTGCCTGTACCACCTTGTACTGCGAAAGGTCAACCTCGATCGTCATCACACGCTGCTCAGGATTATACCAGTCTTTGCCGATCCTCGCCGAAAGTATCAGCGAAGACCATTTGTTCCTGTATGAGCCGACACAGTTGTGCATCTTGTCCCCCTCCTCGAAAAACTCGTCTATATTGTGCAGAGGCATTATGGTTATGTTCTCGCCCATTATCACAAGATCAAGGAATTTTTTCCTCATCTTGATGAAGTTCTTCTCGTCGGCAATAGCCTGTTCACGCTCCCTCTTTTTCCTTTCAGCTTCTCGAATCTTGGATAGCCTGTTGGAGAGCAGCCTGTGCTGAGCGTCAAAATCTGACGGGGCGACATAATGCGGCGAATGAATGTCAAGACCAAGCTCAATAAGCATCCTTATATGGTCGCACCAGTCAATGTACTTCATACGCGTCATGTTCTTTCTGAAGAAGCCGTGACGCAACGCCACTTTCAAGGCAGCTTCCATCTGACCCTGTGTTTTATTATTCTCAAAACACCTCCTTTCATAGATGACAAGCAGCAACTCAGCATTTCCGCTTTTTATTATCGGTTCGGACATTCTGGTAACCATCACCGCGCTGATAAATTCTTCCACTAAGTTAGGGGAGAAATATTCGCACTTTTTATTGATTCCGCAATATCTGAACCTGTCCACAAGACTTTGAATTATCACATTATGTATATTGATGTCCGCAACGTTAAACGAATAATAACCGTAGTTTCTCATATTTCTCCTGACAATAAATGAACTGTCAGTCTTGAATGGGTTTCTGTTGAAATACGGATAAGCGGAGAGGCGCCTGCTCAACATGCAATTCTCACCATTAGCCCCCAGCCACTGCTGTCTAACCTCATCGACATAGACCGATGTCCTGTAAATTCCGTTGAACCATCGCCCAAAATTGCGGACAGCAAACAACCTGAGAACCTGCCAACCTTTGAAAGCCTGCACAAGGAGAGTGAACTCCACGTTGTCAACCTTTACCCTCATTCGTCTGTTGCTTTTATGTGGGATTGCCTTGAAACCGCACATAGGACATCGCTTTTCCTCGTCATCACTTTCCCATTGATGACCGCAATGGGTACAGGTATTGTGGTTCTTAAACCTCTGGACAACAGTGGTTTGTGTGGCTATCGTCCAAAACTGCCGATACGTCATCTCGCCGAGTTGGTCATGCAGTTTTAGTACTTCCTTCTCAATTTTATTCATAAGCGATTAACCAAACAAGTCCAACATCTTTGCTTCCTTGCGGGTCTCTTTCTTCTTGCCGACCGCCTTGGAAGCGACCACCTCAGTTCTCTTCTGAATGTTCTTCACTGTCTTGTCGTCCATCTTGTCTATGTCGATGTTGTCCTCGTCATAATAATGGGTGGCAAGATTGAACACATCCATTTTGCTTATTGCGCAACAGTTACTGCTTCTCGCCCGCTTTCTCGCCTCAGTACAGATAAAACTGACGCAGCGGTCGAGCGATTTGCCTTTCTTCGTGAGGTTCTTCTTCACTGACGGGTCAAGTTCCGCGCTTACTTTCAGATAGAGGTCAACCGCCTCCTTCAGTTCAATCGCCTCGTCAACCTGAGTGTCCATGAACCATGTCACCATCTTCGCGGCATTGTTAGACGCGTTGTTGACCTCTGCCCTGTACAACCCGATTATTTGTTTCGGGTTGTACTTGTTCTTATTGCTCTCTGCCATATTACTTTCTGATGTTATTGAGGTATTCCTCAAGATTTTTAACTACTTCCTCGTCAAAAGTATCACCGCAATACTTCAGCGCCATATAAGCTTCCGTAAGATTTTTGTCTTTTTTCATATCTTTATACTTCAAAATGTACTCCCATGAAGGCGAACTCCCTTCCGTCGTCCGTCCTTTTGTAAAACAAACCATCCTTGTAAAACCATCCGTCAGTGCCAAGAAACACTATTGTCGGCACCACTTTGATTGCCAGCCCAAGGTCAACGCCAAAGCCCGTAATGTATGGCTCGCCCGGAACATCCTCTTCAAGACAATCCACCGCCTGCTGGTGTATAGCCTTCCTGACAAGCGTTTCAGCGCCACCGAAATCCAACTCTTTCCATCTTTTCATGTCGTCTTTCATGGGCAGCAAGCTCTTGTAATTGGGAAATCGGCACTTGATAACGTTCCCGTCCTTTCCGATTATCACGTTCTTGCCATACTCGTCAGTGTATTCAAGCGGATTGACAAATATATGCTTGCCATCCGTGACGACCGCGACTTTGTTGTCGCTGTCATAATAGACTCCATGACGAAAATTTGGAGTCTCGCCTTTGCCCAATTTCACCGGAATGTCCTTGACGCTCAGTTTTCTGAGCATTTTCATGGTCGTGTTGCACTCCACATACTTGATTAGCATGTCAGCCACACATACACCGTTTTCTTTCATCTTGCCTTTCTTCAAAAGCTCGATGGCTTTCTCGATTAATTCAATGTTATTCATAAAATATTGATTTAATTGTCCAATCTTTCAAGTGTCCCTGTCTCTACCGCCCTTTCAAGGTCTTTGAGGGTGTACCTGTTCGCTATCGCCCAATGGACGAGTTTCAACGCCAGGGTATATTCAAACTCATACAGCCCGAACAAATGGAACTTATCGCCACGGTTGAAAAGCCTGATATTAGCCCTCATCCACGGATAACCGATAGCATCCCCAAGATTGCGGTAAAACTCCTCCCACTTGGGATTGTCATAATAGAGACTTTCAAAATCGGGGTCTTCCGCAAGCTCGAAAATGTCATATCTCTCCAAGGCGGTATCCTCAATCCCCTCCAGATTACGCTCAATGTACTCCATGTCGTAATCTGAAGTCCATCCGACTCCATGAACGCGATATATGAGACCGTGATGAACAAGAGCAAGGGTGAGATATGCGGCAACCGCCCTGTAATTGTCATCCTCTATGCCCTCAATCAGTTCGTCATAATCAGTCGGCATCAGATTGACATAGCCGGGACCGCTCGCATAATTACGTTTGATGAACTCTATGACATTAACGTCAGAAAAGAAAGTCTTGGCGTTATTCTGCACGTCTTTTTTCCACCCCTCTTTCATCTTCACGTCAATGTCAATCCAGTCACCGACATAATTGTATTCGGATGGGCTCCTGAACTGGAAATTCATGAACTCCTCCACGCCATAGTCCTTCAGGCAATTAAATATGACACTGTCGAACACACTCTTCACGATTTCCGTAATCTTGTCTTCGTAAATGTCCGTGTTGACACTGTACACTATTATGCCACGCTCCTTATTGCCTTCATTCTCGCGTCCCTCAATCAACATTGGGTCAAGTGAGGTCTCGTAGCAATTGCACGGCAATATACTGAACAGGTTATTGCTCAATTCATAATAATCGTGCTTCATACTCAAATGTTTTGATGTTCGTTAAAATCTATGCAAGTCTGCCTAAAATCCACTTCAAGCTCCTTGTCTGACGGCATCTTGGTGGGGTTACCGACAATGCTCTTCAGATAACGGTAAAGCTTGTCGTAAGCGTTATGCAGCAATTCAAACTGACCGCTAAATTTTTTCCGCTCAGCGTCATCAAGCTCGCCCCATTCCTTTCCCGTAATGCTCTTCAACGCCTCACCGATCCTTTTATCACTGACGCTTACGTTGACATATATGTTCCTGTTGATAACCCATTGGTTGAGATAAATGCTTTTGTCATACATATCACGCAAGGCACTCTTAAGTTCATCTTGGGTAAATGAACGGTTGCACTCATTTTGCGACCAGCTATCAAAACTGACTGCGTACATGTAACCATGCTCCGTTAGCATGCCCATAGTGTCACAGGATTCGCTGTAACAAACCCTGTCGATATGGTCAACCACGTTCTTCAGCGTCATTTCACCGACATACTTAATTGATGAAAAGTCCTCATCGCCGATTTTGTTGTACTCGGTACGTCTCAGTTTCTGGGTTCGGCTTTTTCTGAGATTGAGGTCTTCCCTGGCAACCGACATCATGTCCTTGAACTTGTGGTAGCCGTAACCGCACCTCAACTCGTAAATCACATAGCAGGAATAATCCGCCTTTGTGATTATCGCCGGGTTCTTCTTTCGTTTAGCCATAATTTTAATTTTAGTCATTAATTGTACTGTCATCGACATAAGCATCCACATCAATGACATCGCATGCAAGAAACGGATACTCACCCCGATTAGGCAGGGCGTTTTTGTTCCTTTCACCAAAAGCGGGATATCTGCTGAAGTAAGGCTCGTTGTCGTCGCCCTTAAAGTCAAAAAGGCAACCGTGAGGAAAATGTTCACTATACCATTTATCGGCAATTTCAACATCCTCGTCGGACAGCACGTCCCTGTCTCCATAGGCAAGGTAAGACGCTGCCCATACAGGGATTTTGTAAGTATCTTGATATACCAGCATAACTATTAATTTAACATCAAATTTAACTTTACATATCCGTTGCTTTGTTTATCGGGTGTTCTGAGATGTAGTCGTCAAAGCAGTCGTAGGGGCAATCGTCGCCCATCGACCAATACTTGTTAAAGGCATCGTTGTACGCCAAAGCATAGTCGTAATCCTCAGACCTTACAGCGAAGTTTCCTGGAACGCCAACAAAATCATCAATGCTTCCGTGGTCGAAAACATACTCCACCTTGCCATCCTCACCGATGAAGAACAAGTCAATGCCGTCACATTCGTAAGACCACAGGATGTTCGGAACACCTTGGTGTTCATTTCCGTACACCACTTTCAGGTCTTTCACTGATGGCATCTGAGTCGTGTCTGATTCTTCTGTAAGTTTATAATCTTTGGCAACTTCCTCGATAAGGTCGTAGGGGGAGTCACGATAGTACCCGCCGCAAGAATTGACTTCCTCCCATTCAAAGCCGTCCTCGTCAGGTCTGCCGTCCTTGTAATGTTTTGTGAACTCGACCTTTTTATCAAGATCATACATATAAACATTGCCCCACATCCAGTTACCGATAGTCTCGGACTCACCAAGCATCATGCTCTTAGCCTTCTCCTTCCAGTCCCCGTCTGGCTCAAAGCCCATTTTGTCGAAGCGTTCCTTGTCGCAGTAAGCAATTCCCTCGACATAATCACCCTGAGAATAACCGGTGGACGACCATTCAATCAAGGCTATGTTCTCAGCGTATTTTTCCACAACCTGCACAAGCTCGTCCTTCTTCAGAACATTCGCTAATTGCTCAAATATATAGCCATCTTCAAGTTCTTCAGGCTTAAATTCACCGAGAACATAATGCTGCACATCGGGCTTGGCTGTATTTGAAAGCAACTCCCAACAATGGGAGTTTGGACAATAAACCAACTTCATGTCGAAGAATTTCTCGCCCTTTTTGCCTTTCAGCGCCTTGATGATTTTCTTGCGGTCGGCATTTTCAAGTATCAAGCATCTCAAGGCATAATTGATACTGCAATCTCTCAAATAGGCGTTTTTGCCGAACGCCTCTTCCCAACTGCAATTTCTGCTGAGACCGCCTCCGTCACTGTAGTTCCACAGGAATATTCCCATCAAATTCCAACTTGTAGGACATATAGGACATGGGTCAGTGTAAACCTTTATCCTATAATCGCCTATCTCCTTGGACGCTATCAAATTATTCTCCATAATGATGATGTTTTTGTTTGTCTCGTTTTAATCAAATGCTGAAACGGTACACACGTAGAAGCTGTCATGAACCTTACCGTACCAGTTGCTGAGGTCGCCATCTATGAAGTCCAAGAACCACGCGTGCGTCGCCGAGAGCTCTGTACTGCTCCAATACCAGCCATCTTTTATGCGGCTGCCGCCGCTAAGCTCAATGGCAGCATTGATGGAGCGTTTATTGAGATAGATGAGGTAAAGTTCGGCAACCGAAGGTATCCACTCATTCTCATCAAGTGCAATGTTTGTCCCGATTTCCAATATATGCCCAGTATTTGAACGACCATTCCAGTCTGCAACGGCATCATCAAATTCTATGATATATCCGTCATACTCAGTGTTGTCCTCATTGTTGGTCAAGCTGCATGAACCAAAATCATTCATGTTTACAGCAAGGCTATGCTGTCCCATGACAACACCAATCCTGGCGACATCTTTCCGTGGCTCGTTCTTCAACTGATAGTCGAACAGCTCAGACGTTCCATCTGTGTAAATGTAGTAAACACCATCAGGTCGAGGTGTCTGAGGATTGACAGGTGCTTCGGGAGCCTTTTCAGTAATGAACTTATAGGCATCAGCAGCATCATGCCCATACTCATTGAAAAGATAAAAGCGAAGTTTTTGGTCTGAAGTCAATGTCTTAATGACCTCATAAATGCAATTCCCGTTTTTCATATTATTTAATTTCGTTATTATACACAAATTACTTCTAAGTGTGTATCTGCCATCCGTATGAAGGCGTGAGCTGAACGGAGCCGTTCTGTTTGTAGCCCTCCTCTGGATAGCCGTGGAAGATTATACCACCGTTCATGACCACCCTTCCGTTAACCACGTCGGCAAACTGGAAGGAGCGGGCGCAGAAATCACTGCTTATTACCATCTCGTGATCTTTGGCGAGCTTGAGGCAATGTCTTGAACGCTTGAGGCAATTCATCAGTGAGTCGTCGCCATGCTCCCTCGCATATCTCAGTTGCTCAAGGACATAACGCCAGTCACAACTGAACCTGACACTTATCTTCCTGTCTGTCGGGAGACCGAAGCCGTTCTTCTCCTTGAAGTTTCCTACAGCCTCTTCCTTGTTCTTTTCCCACAGCTCGGCAGCCTTCTCCGGGGTTATGAAGACATAGCTGCCGTCATCCTTGAAGTGAATGAACTTGTAATGCGTCATAGCCAGACAGCTGTCCGCCATGGTAGATTTCTGAGCCAACGAATATCTGTAACCTTCATGATTGAGAGCTTTCTCGATATGTCCCACAGCAATCGGCATGATGTAAGTTCCGCACTCGCCAAGAAGCCATATAAATTCACCTTCATATTCCTGGAGGTAGTCCTTGTCGCACTCAAAGTCATAGTTGACCCATTTGCAGTTGTAGCCCAACTCATCCTTCAGCTCCTCCATGCTGTCAAATATTTTCTTATTCATGATTCTTTGCTTTATTACTTTTCAAACATTAATAGACAGGTTGTTCGTTAATCGTTTTATTAATCAATTCAAATTAACTCAATTTAACAAACAACCGCCTTCTGAAAATCGTAGCTCCTTCTGTCGCACCTCATCTTACGTCCGATGGCGCGATGTATGCTCGCCATAGACCCTGATGATGAAACCTTGACCCCGAAGTCCTTCCATATCGCGCCGTTGCAGCCCTTCACTTCCCTGAACGTACCGTTGTCGTTTATTGTCTTTATCCTTGCTCTCATATTTGTTTTATTTATATAGTTATCAAACCAGTTCCATTCCAATTACACGCCGAGTGACTTGAACACGGCATCCTTGTTAGCCTTGGCGAACACCCATCCGGCTCCACAAGACAAGCCGTGGTTGAAGCGTCCGTTGAGCTTCCGCATAATATCGGCAACAGGTTTTGTGTCACCGATGAAGGCAAACGCCTTGTCTGAGTAGTCCACAAACTGAAGATTTGCCTTTTTCACGGCGTTTCTCTCCGCAGCCGTCAGCTTCACGACCTTCATGGAATACGCCTCCTTGGTCTCGGCACCCTTGGCGTTAGCCTTTCGCTTCTCAGCCTTAACCTCGATTTTCTTCTCCTCCTTTTCATCAGCAGTCTTCTCCTTTGCCGCCTTCTTGTTCCTGCGTGAGTCGATTTTTTCCTCCGCAAGGTCGGCGGTCTTTTTCGGCACTCCGCCAACAACGAGCTTGCCGCTCGTCAAGGCGGTCTCTACAGCCTTCTCCTGCCCGGCTTTCTTCGCGGCAGCCTTCAGGAGTGCCTTGCCGGGGTTCTTAAACTCGTCAACGCGCTTGTTCATGGCGTCGACTGAAACGTTCATCAACTCGCTCCAAAGAGCCTTAACTTCACTCTCGTTCTTGGCTGATGCGAAATAGCCAGCCACAAATTCATTTGCTTTCATAATTCAAAGTTTTTTAGATTGTTAAAATATTTTCACGACTTTTTCTTCGTTTCCGTTCACAAAAACAACCTCTCGCCTTTCCGTGACCATCCAGTTGCAGTCGTCCGAATTAAGACCGAGCCTTTCCATCAGCACGCCCTCCACAAAACAGGAGAAGTCCTCGTCAAGCTCCTCTTCCATGTAATCAGCTTGCGCCTTCTCCTCCTCTGTGAGTTTCACGGCGTAAACAATGGCGCTCACGTAGTCAAATATGTAAACCGTATCTTCCACGTCCTATTCCTCCAAGTTCTTTATTTTCTCCTTTAACGCCTCCTTGTCGATTGACTTGTAGATGATATATGCCACAAGCGCGAATATGTAAAGCTCAGCCATAAATCAGTCCTCCTTCATTTCAACCCAATCGCAGTACTCGTCAGTCTCGCCAAGCGTGTCGTAGAAGCAGTCGTCCTCCATCGCCCAGTATATCACACGCTCCATCTCGCCTATCGTCGGCACTTCCTTCACGGCAATCTCCGCAATCTCGTACGGCATCGCCCCGAGAAGGTCTGACGTCACGCAAAGGTAGAACAGCCCGGCGGTGTTCCTGTACTCGACAGTCGATGTGTCAACTGTGACCGCATCGTCACGCAAGTCCATTACTCCCATCCTCATCTCACTCTCTTTCACCGCGCAGTCGCAGACGGCAACGTAAGCCATAATCACGACCGCAAACAAAATAATCTTTTTCATGCAAATTTGTTTTTAATTCAAGTCCAATACAACAGGCACGGCGAGCACTGCCGCCATCGCCTTCAAGTTGCTAATCTCCATGCCAATTCCCTTCATGGCATCGGTCATCCCCATCCGCTTCGCCGCCTGGTATCTCGTACGGCAATCGGAAAGGGCAGCCCCGACTTCCCGAAGCTGCCCCTTGATGAATAACATCGCGCTGTCTTCCATCTCGTTACAGGTCTGACAGCCCATTGTCCCAGAAATCCTCTTCGAGGCTTTCCTCCATGCTTTCACACTCGGACTCGAACATCTCGTCAAAGTCCTCAAACTGATAATTCTCGTTCTTCATAATCACTGAATTTATTTTGTTAGACATGTTTGTTCCTTGCTGTCCTCCCATACTATACTTTTAACGTCATAAAGCCCGTCATCACATATAAGATGTCTTTCGCCAAGAACATTCAATATTGACACCAAACCCTTTATAGAGACCTCACCACACTGAAAGCCATGACCGTCTATGGCAATAAAAATATCCATCCTGCAGTTGTCATTCTCGGTCAACTTGTCAAACTCCTTCTCAGTGATTGGCTCATTGTACCGTTCGTCGTTTTTGCGCACAAACTCTGACGTGCCGTATCTTCTCATGCCAAGATAGTTGTCCCTAAGGCAATAAAGCTGATAGCTCAACTGCATCGACAGGGCAACGTTGCCTATCTCCATATAATCTATGAACTTGGTCTCGCCTCCCGGAGTCATCTTGCCGATGCACCGGCTGAGGTGCTTGAGTATGTCCTTGCGGGTGATTTTTGCCAAAACGTCCAAGTCAGAGTGCTCAATCTCTTTTTCGACCATTTCCCATTGATTGTCGTCATCGCAGTAGCCATCGTAAACCGCAATCGTAATTTTCTGTTTCATAATCTTCAAATTTTATTGTGTCCTGACACAAAGAGGATGCTCTCCTTGATGTTCTCGATTATCTTCATCGTGTCCTCAGCCGTCATGTATCTGCACAGGATGGCGTATGATATGGCTTTCATTCCATTTCCGTCCTCGTCAATTATGCCGAACTCAAGCGTCTCCTGCTCCTCAGGGTCTCCTGCGCTCTTCCACAGGGTGAACATATACGGGTGGCAACCGTCTGGCTCATATCCATTAGCCATGTACTCGTGCGCAATCTCGCCAAGCACCTTGTGGGCTTCCTGAATGGTCAGACCCTCAGCCACAAACTCCTTCGTGTTGTCCTTGTCGAGCGAGAAATATTCTCGTCTCATTCCGACCTTGAACCCTCCATTCTTCTTCATAGCTCGCCCTCCATGTCGTTTTCCGCCAGGCTCTCAGCGTCCAGCATCTCCATAACCTCAGTCATGACCTCACGATGGTCAACCCCGTATTCGCGTGAAACGCAAATCAGTTCCGCTGCCGACAATGGCAGGTGAGTGGCAACCAATATGGCTGCCATCACGATTTTTTCGTTCTTCTTCATAATCGTATGTTTTATCCAAATATTTGTGGGCACGGGTGGAGTCGAACCACCGCGCGCTTGGGTCAGAAACACATTTCGCCGCCCTTCTCTCAAAGGGGTCTTTATGCGGCTACTCGTGCCACTTACACGCTACCGAACGCTCTTTCTCAGAGCCGTGCCCTGTTTCGTTAAAATGCTATCGCCTCTATCCTCAATCAAAAGGCTTTTCAGATTGGTTCGCACAAAACATCCCACCCTTTGCCTTTTCCATTATCCATAACAATCGCCTTATAACAATCTGCCTCAGCATAATATTCTGCAAAATACTGATAGATTACATCCAGCGAATCTGACTCGAATATTTTGTCGTCTTCTGTGATTAAAGTGTATCTGAACATAATTCGCCCTCCGCATTAATACATCCTTTGCTTTTCGTTTGCCTTTCTCATGAGCGCCCTTGCGTGAACCCTCTCGCCACGCCTGAAGCTGT
>JALFCG010000126.1 GCA_022771265.1 Prevotella sp. | reverse complement strand
GTTCAGGACGCCTTCGTTCTCAAGTCTAAAGAAACCTTTTTCAATCTTTTCAAATTGACGGTTCGTTTACCCAATTGATTTCTCAATTGCTTCTTGTACTACTACTTCTCTGTTATGTAAATCTTTCAAAGAACTCTTTTTTGAAGCTCACGAGTGTCGTTGTTTCTCGAAAGCGGATGCAAAGGTACGGACTTTTTCAATACAAACCAAACTTTTCAAGAAAAAACTTTCATTCTTTAACGTTTGTTTGCAAAACAAAGGGTGTAAAAAGTACTATTATTCTTATTACACCTTATTATATTATATATAGCTATAGTCTTATTTCATGGAAACATCTGATTGCCCGAAAGAGGTGTCATCTGAATGCCCGAAGCAGTTGGCAACTGAATACCCGAAGCAGTTGGCAACTGAATACCCGAAGCAGTTGGCAACTGAATGCCCGAAGCAGTTGGCAACTGAATGCCCGAAGCAGTTGGCAACTGAATGCCCGAAGCAGTTGGCAACAAGATTGGGAAGTAAAATAATCACAAGATGGCGTAGAGTGTCACCTAACGTCTTAGGCACGACTGTCACACTTATGACAGGCTACCAATGTAAGGTTACAGTCAGCGAAACATAAGGTTATCTTATTTCTTTTTGCTTGTTATAAAGAAGGGCTTCCTTTGTCAAGCGACAAGGGGAGCCCTTTATGTGATGTAGATACGGGTGTTGACTATATTTCCTGCAACATCTCGTTGAGAGTCGGGTGGATATGTACCATCTCGTGAAGCTGCTTCAAGGTCGTCTGCTTGCACATGAGCGCACTTATCTCCTGAACGATGTCAGCACTGTGCGATCCGTAAGCATGGCAACTGAGAATGGTGCCGGTATTAGCATCGGCAACCAACTTGACCATACCTTCGGCCTCTGCCATGGCAAGTGCTCGTCCATTGGTGCGATAGTTTTTCTTTCTCACCTCCACCTCAACGCCTTCAGCCTTCAGTTGATCTTCCGTCTTGCCTACACACGCCGCTTCCGGATTGGTGAATATGGCAGCAGGCATGATATTGAGGTTAATGCCATCGGGCTCGCCGATGATATGGTTAACGACATGAAGTCCCTGCATTGTTGCGGCATGAGCCAGCATCATACGTGCATTGACATCGCCTATGGCATACACGCCCTCGACATTGGTCATCAAATTGTCGTCAACAGCGATACCTCGCTGGTCGTATTGTATCCCGGTGTTTTCAAGTCCATAGCCCTCAACATTTGGTTTACGTCCTACAGCCATCAGCACCTTGTCGGCCAGAACCGACTGTTCTTTGCCTTTGCGTTCGAAGGTGACGCTTCCGTCGGCAATCTTTTTTACAGCTGACTGCATATAGAACTCAACACCTTGTTTTTCAAGGACTTTCCGTAGTCGTTTTGCCACGTCGGCATCGAGAGCAGGAATACACTCCTTTAGGAACTCGACTACCACTACCTCAGCACCAAGCTGACGAAAGATGCTTGCGAACTCCATGCCTATCACGCCAGCCCCGACAATGACAAGCCTTTTTGGGAACTCCTTAAGGCTGAGCAATGTGTCCGACGTGAGAAGCATTTGTTCGTCAAGAGTTTCGAGGCGAAGTGTCTTGTGAGAGGACCCTGTTGCTATGATGACGACATCAGCAGAATACTGTATTCCATCGGCTTCAACAGTATGGGCATCGACAAAATAAGCCTTTGAGTTGACCAATGTAATGCCTGGGGCAGACAGCACTCCTGCTATTGCTTCACGCAGTTGTCCGACGATAACGTCCTTTCTTGCCACGATGTCAGCCAATTCAAACTGTGGCTCGACATCTTTCAGCCCGAGGGTTGAAGCATTGCGCATTTCGGCAGCAGCCTCAGCCGAGCGTGCGAATGTCTTTGTGGGTATGCATCCAACATTTAGGCATGTGCCTCCCAGCTGTCCTTCCTCAAATATGGTAACCGTTTTGCCCTTCGAAGCGGCATAGGCAGCAGTCCTGTATCCACCGGGACCGCTACCTATTATAATAATGTCACTTTTCATGCCTCTATATCCTTAAACTTTACAACGGGATGCTTGGCAGCCAGCACGTCATCGACCCTACCGATAGGAGTGTTGTGAGGAGCAGTCTTCACGATGTCAGGATTTGTGCGTGCCTCCTCGGCAATTATTTTCATCACGGCAATAAATCCATCGATAGTGTCCTTGCTCTCATTCTCTGTCGGTTCAATCATGAGCGACTCGTGGAAAAGGAGAGGGAAATAGATAGTAGGAGCGTGATAGCCATAGTCGAGCAAGCGTTTCGCCACATCCATTGTGGTAACGCCCGTTGACTTGTCGCGCAGTCCGTCGAAGACGAACTCATGCTTGCACAATCCCTCAATAGGCAACAGATAGTCGTCCTTCAAAGACTCCTTGATGTAGTTGGCATTGAGAGTAGCCAACGGACCTACCATCTTAATGTTCTCACGACCGAGAGTTAGGATATAAGTCAATGCACGCAGCAACACGGCAAAGTTTCCGTGATAGCCGCCTACCGAGATGCGCCCTCCGGCGTTCTCGTCGGAGAAGTCGACTGGCTTGATGTCATCCACCGACAAAGCCTCGGAAGCTCCTGGGAGGAACTGTTCCAATCCAGCCCTTACGCCTACAGGTCCTGCGCCTGGTCCTCCACCTCCATGAGGTGTTGAGAAAGTCTTGTGCAGGTTGATGTGCATGACGTCGAATCCCATGTCACCCGGGCGGCTTGCCCCGAGCATTGGATTGAGGTTAGCTCCGTCGTAATACATCAATGCTCCGCACTCATGCACGAGTTTTGCTATTTCCGGTATTTCCTGCTCAAACATTCCGAGCGTGTTAGGGTTGGTCATCATCATGGCAGCCACTGTGTCGTCGAGCAATGCCCGAAGGTCGTTGACATCGACATAGCCCTGTGCGGTACTCTTCACCTCGACCACCTCAAGTCCACAAACAGCCGCTGAGGCGGGGTTGGTTCCGTGAGCTGAGTCAGGAATGATTACCTTCACACGTTTCTTGTCGCCACGGCTTTCGTGATAAGCACGTATGATCATCAGACCAGTCAGCTCGCCGTGAGCTCCTGCAAACGGGTTAAGCGTGAAGCGGCTGAGCCCTGCGATGGCAGAGAGTTGCTTCTGCAGTGTGTCATATACATCGAGCGCACCTTTCACCGTTTCCTTCGGCTGCAGTGGGTGCAATCCAGCGAATTCAGGCATGTTTGCCACCTCTTCATTGATGACGGGATTGTACTTCATCGTGCAGCTCCCCAGTGGATAGAAGCCGTTGTTGACTCCGAAGTTGTTGGCGCTGTGGTTAGTGTAATGTCTCACCACGGTCATTTCGTCACATTCCGGCAGTGCAGCATCAACCTTGCGGCACAAACCTTCTGGTATGTCGTAGTTGCCAAACTGGTTTTTGGGAAGTGAATATCCACGTCTGCCTTCCTTTGAAAGCTCGAATATCAGATTGCCATATAGTTTATTGTTCATATCGTCACCTCCTTAAATTAAACTTACCAATTTGTCGATTTCTTGCTTTGTACGTTTCTCTGTCACGGCAAACATAATAGTGTCATTAGCCACCTTGACACCTCCAAAGAAGCCGTTGTCGATGAACTTCTGCTGCAGGGCGTCAACATCGCCGTCGTAGCGAACGCAGAACTCGTTGAAGAAAGGCTTTTCGAAAGCCATTTGGAAATGTCCCGTAGCAACGAGGCGGTCAGCCATATAGTGTGCACCGGCATACGACAGTCTTGCGGCTTCCTTCAGTCCTTCCTTTCCCATCAGCGAGAGGTAAATGGTAACGAACAATGCCATAAGGCTTTGGTTGGAGCAGATGTTGGACGTTGCTTTCTGGCGACGGATGTGTTGCTCTCGAGCCTGCAGTGTAAGCACGAAGGCACGCTGTCCTCGGTTGTCCTTTGTCATTCCGACGATACGTCCCGGCAACTTGCGTATAAGTTTTTCCGTACAGCACATATATCCGAGCGACGGTCCGCCGAAAGTCATCGGTATGCCAAGGCTCTGTCCATCACCGACGGCGATGTCAGCTCCCCACTCGCCTGGTGTTTTCAGCACTGCGAGGTCGCTGATGATGCTGTTCATGACGAGCAATGCCTTGTTGGCGTGAGCGGCCTCAGCGAAGCCGTCGTAGTCCTCTACGACACCATAGTAGTTAGGCTGCTGGACAATCATTCCAGCCACGCCTCCCTGTGCAATCTTTGCCATATAGTCGTCGCGGTCGGTGACACCGTCGGTAGCCTTTACAAGTTCTATCTCCACGCCATGGAAATGGGCATAAGTGTTGATTACCTCTATGGTTTTCGGGTCAACGGTTTCCGACACGAGCACCTTGCTCACTTTCTTTCCTGCAGCCATGCACATCATCATAGCCTCGGCAGTAGCCGTAGAGCCGTCGTACATTGACGCGTTAGAGATGTCCATACCTGTCATTTCAGTCATCATCGACTGGTACTCGAAGATGTAGTGGAGAGTTCCCTGCGATATTTCAGCCTGATACGGTGTATATGAGGTAAGGAATTCCGACCGTTCAACGATGCTCGGTATTACCGACGGAGTGTAATGGTCGTAAGTACCTGCACCGGCAAAGCACACGAGTTGTTTGTTCTCTTTAGCGAGCTCGTTGAAGAACTGCCGAATTTCCAGTTCGCTCATTGCCTCCGGCAGGTCATAGTCACCCTTAAAGCGTATGCTCTCGGGCACCTCGGCATAAAGTTCCTCCAAAGAAGAGACGCCGGCCTTGGCCAGCATCTCTTTAAGGTCTTCTTCCGTGTGTGGGAAAAATTTATAGGTCATAACCATTAAGGATTATTCGTTTTCACAGTGTGTTTCGTATGCAGCAGCATCCATCAGGCTGTCAAGCTCAGACTTGTCGGATAGTTCCACCTTGATAATCCAGTTTGCAAACGCATCCTTGTTGAGCAGTTCCGGCTCGTCCTCGAGAGCCTCGTTCACCTCAACTACAGTGCCGCTTACAGGCGATATGAGGTCGCTGGCAGCCTTTACGCTTTCCACGGCGCCGAAATCCTCGCCAGCCTCCACCTCGTCGTCAACGTCTGGCATATCAACATATACCACATTGCCAAGCGCGTGCTGCGCATAGTCAGTTATACCAACATAGCCGAAGTCGCCTTCAACCTTTACATACTCGTGTGACTCAGAATAGTAGAGTCCTTCAATTACCTTTGCCATATTAGTTGTCTTTTTTTTATATTAATAATTTCTTATTTCTTATAGTGTTTCTCATAGAACTTTTTCTTCACCACCACTCCTGGGAAGGTTTTCTTCCTTATCTGAATCTCCAGTGGTGTGCCCAGTTTGTTGAACGGCACCTTCACAAGAGCCATACATACGCTCTTGTCGGTGGAAATTGTATGGTAGCCAGTAGTCACCTCGCCTACCTGCTCACCGTCCTTTACCACGGCATATCCATGTCGAGGTATTGCCTTGCCCTCAAGCTCTATGCCCACGAGACGCTGCTCCACTCCTTTTTCCTTCTGGTCGACGAGAGCCTCACGTCCGATGAACTCAGGCTTGTCCAGCTTGCAGAACATGCTCAGTCCTGCCATTACAGGCGAAATGTCAGCCGACAGTTCGTCGCCGTAGAGAGGCAGTCCGACCTCGAATCGCAGAGTGTCGCGGCATCCAAGTCCGCAAGGCTTACAGCGTCCGGAAGCCATCAGCTTGTCCCAGCACTCACGAATGAAGTCATGTGAACCGTAAATCTCGAAACCGTCCTCACCTGTGTATCCTGTGCGGCTTACGATGACGTCGCCAACGGTTTTCACCGTGTAGAAGGTAAGTTCACTGCATTGAAGCCCAAGCACCTCTTCCACGACCTTTTCGGAGTTTGGTCCCTGTACGGCGAGCTGTCCGTAGAAGTCAGATCGGTTTTCCATCTCAATGTCAAAGCCGTTGGCGTGCTCCTGCATCCAAGCCCAGTCCTTATCGATGTTAGCGGCATTGATGACGATGAAGAAGTCGTTCTCCTCCATTTTGTAAACGAGCAGGTCGTCAACAGTGCCACCGTTTTCGTAGCACATCATGCCATAGAGGATTTTTCCGTTTTCCATGCCGCGTACATCATTGGTAAAGATATGGTTAACGTATGCCTCGGCATCCTTTCCCTTTACAGTCACCTCTCCCATATGGGATACATCAAACACGCCGCAGTCAGTACGCACAGCCTGATGTTCCTCTATGATAGTTGAATACTGGATAGGCATGTCGAATCCTCCAAACGGACTTATCAGTGCTCCAAGAGCCACGTGCTTGTCATAAAGACACGTTCTTTTGTTTTCTTCCATTACGATTGTTTTTTAATTATTGTTTGTAGTTATTTAATGAACATGGAAAATATGAATTATTCCAAGGTTATGAATTCTGATTAAGTATGATATCTATGAAATCATCTTTTTTTAGATTGAGAATAGTGTTGTCAAGGCGTTCCGGCAAAGCTTCCCGAAGAGCATCCCGCACCAGTTCCACTCCTTTCAGTCGGTTGATGATGTCACCGTCGATATCTCCAACGATGAAATAGTCGCCGAGCATCGCCATCCCTTTTATCACCCTGTTCTTCACCTCTATACGAAGTTCTATGTCTCCGACTGTTTCTATTCGTTTCTTTCTTACCAGGGTGTATTTAGGATTGTTTCCATAGACGAACTCTTCTGTCAGGTATTCCTTTTCAATTTCCTCAATACCTCTTACATCTTCCTCATTGAGCGTGAGTTCCCCTTGGCAAAGATTATTTCTGACAAAAGATTTGAACTCTTCGATGTCAAGGCTTATGAAGTCTTTTAGCAGCGCTATTCTCTGCCTTACACTTGCCACCCCCTTGCTCAGCAGTTTCTCGTCAGTTGGCGTTATGGCTCCCACCATGTTGACCATATCGGTGTCGTATAGCATTGTCCCATGAACGATACTCCTTCCCGGGATGTGGTAGAACGCGTTTCCCGACACTTTCCTGTCTCCAATCATCACGTCGTTACGTCCGCTTGCCCTTGCATCGACACCTAATTTCTGCAACACAAGCACCACCATATTAATATATCGGTTGAACGTAAATCCCACGGCTTCATCCTTAGTGACATAGGAAAACATAACGTTATTCATGTCGGCATAGACACATCCTCCGCCACTCTTTCTCCTATAAGTCTTTATGCCATTTTTTTTGCAAAAGTCGAGGTTTACCTCGTTTTCTATCAATTGGTTTCTTCCAAAGATAACACTTGGTTCCACCTGCCACATGAAGAAGAGGTCGTCCTCGTCGATAGTACGAGCGACGTACTCTTCCATAGCAAGATAGAAGGACAAGCGACGCACCTTTTCTTCCGGTAATGCTACATATCTCATACTATTTTTGCGTTATGTTGTCAGTCGTTATAATTTTTCTGCAAAAATATGAAGAAAATATGTAATTGCAAAACTTTCTGTGGAAAATTTTGTTAAATCACACGTATGTCTCAAGGAACTTAATGTTTCCTGTCACCTTGACCACATCTGTCGTGGCTGGCAGAAGGACGGTCTCGCCTTGGCAGAAGGATACTTCCATGCCGTCGGAGGTAACCAAAACGGCACTACCCTTCAGTCCGATGAGAATCACGAAACTGTCAAGTTCGCTGTAGTCGAGCGTCATTGGCTCGTCAAGGTCGTAGACTGCCGTAGTGAAGAACGGGCAAGAGACGAGCTGTACTCCTTCGTTTTTCATCGGGACATACTGAGTGCGGTAATCGTCCTGCACCGTGTAGTCAATGGCCTCGGCAGCTTCCTTTGTGTGGAGCTGTCGGTAGTTGCCTTCCTTGTCCTTGCGCTTGTAGTCGTAGATGCGGTAGGTGACGTCGCTCGTCTGTTGTATTTCAGCGACGAACGCCCCTTTGCATATTGTATGGATTCTTCCTGCAGGTATAAAGAAGCAGTCGTCAGCCTTTAGGTTGTACTGTGCCAATGCATCAACGATAGACCCGTCTTCCACCATGTCCTTGTACATGTCGGGCGTGATGGTCTCTTTCAGTCCTACCCTCAGCATAGCGTCCTCGTCCGACTCCAGGGCATACCACATTTCCGTCTTGCCCATAGGTTTGCCTTGCCTATGTGCTGTTTCATCGTCGGGATGTACCTGTATTGACAAATCCTGACGGGCGTCGATGAACTTCACCAGCAAAGGGAATGTGTCACCGAAACGCCTGTAGTTGTCCTCACCGACAAGCTGTTCTTTAAGTTCTTGTACTAAGCCGTTAAGACTTCTGCCCTTGTACTTTCCGTCGGCCACAACCGACTCATTGTCTTTTACTCCCGACACTTCCCAGCTTTCGCCTACATTGACCTGTTCCGAGTCGAGTCCCTTAAACGGGATAATCTTGCTTCCACCCCAAATAGTAGATTTCAACGATGGTTCGAATTTCAAAATTTCCATTCTTCTTGTTTTTTAAGTTAAACGAATCATTATATCCATAGATGAGGTTTATTGTTTTTTAGTTGAGGTTTATCATATATCAATTGTCTTTCCAGAATGTAGGGGTGAAGAGGACCAGAACCGTCATGATCTCCAAACGCCCCATGAGCATCAGCAACGAGCACATCCACTTTATCGCATCAGGCAACGACGACCATGACATGACCGGTCCGATATCAGTTCCGAGTGTCGGTCCTACATTGCTGACGCAACTGAGCGAGATGGTTATGGCATTAGTATGGTCAATGCCCACGGCAATCATCAGTGTTGCCACGATGAGACACATGAGCACATAAACCGCAAGGAATGACATCAACGACAGTATCTTGTCCTGCGGCACATGTTGTCCGTTGACCTTTATCGGCAATACTGCGTTAGGATGGAGGATTCGCTTGAACTCGTTTCTCATGACCTTCAGCACCATCACGCCCCTAATGCACTTGAAGCCGCCGCTTGTACTTCCCGCGCATGAGCCGACAAACATGCAGATTCCGAGTATCACCCACGTCAGGTGAGGCCACTGTCCGGCATCGTCGTTGAACAATCCCGTAGTTGTGATGAACGACACGACCTGAAACAGTGAGCTGCGTATGGCATTCTCCAGTGAATACCCGTTTTTGACTATTAGCAGGTACATTATCCACAAGGTCGAAACAACGATTATAAATATATACAGCCGGAATTCAGAGTTTGCCGCCAATTCCTTTACTTTCCCTTTGAATGCGGCAGTATAAAGCAACACGAAGTTGATACCTGCAAGAAACTGGAAGAGGATTCCTATATATTCTATCAAAGGGGAATGGAAATGTTGCAGGGAATCATTGTGAGGAGCGAATCCACCCGTTGCCGTAGTCGTCATGGAATAGTTCACGCTGTCGTACCATCCCATGCCCGCCAACGCGAACGAGACAATGCAAGCCAGCGTCAACACGGTGTAAATGCTCCATATCCACTTTGCGCTGGTGCTGAGCCTTGGATGGAGTTTCGACTTTATCGGTCCTGTAGCCTCAGCAGCAAACACTTTCATGCTTCCACCGACGATGGATGGCAGTATGGCAATGGTGAAGAATACAATCCCGAGTCCTCCTATCCATTGCGTCATCGAGCGCCAGAAGAGTATGCCGTGTGGCATTCCCTCCACGTCGTCGAGTATCGAAGCTCCCGTGGTTGTAAAACCCGACATTGTCTCAAAGAAGGCATCTACCAAATGAGGGATATATCCTCCAATAAGGTATGGCAACATTCCGAATGTACTGAATACGATCCATGTGGAAGTAACCACGACATAGGCGTCGCGTCGGCTCAGGCGGTTGTCGGCACCGCGTCCGGCATAACGGAACAACAGTCCTCCCGTAATGGTAACAAGTGCAGACACAAGAAAGGAGAGCACGTCGTCTTCACCGTAGAAAAACGCCGTTCCGAGACATGCCATCATCATCAGAGCCTCGATGACCAACAGTTGCCCGATTATTTTCGACAATATTCGATAGTTCACCATAGTGTCTTTGGCTTGAAGAATCTTTCAACCTTCTTGAGATTGTGTTCATGACAGAACACCATAACCGAGTCACCAGCCTCTATCTGCGAGTTACCGTTGACCAACATTCCCACGTTATGGCGCACGAGTCCTCCGATGGTCACTCCCGTTGGCAGTCCCAACTCTTTCACAGGCTTACGTGTCACGGGCGCCCCTTGGGCAGCGGTAAATTCAGCCACATCAGAGTCAGCCACCATCAGCGACCTCATGTTGCTCACGTCAGCATCGAGCATCATTTGGAAGATGTGACTTGCCGCTATTGTCTTTTTATTGATTATCGTTCCGATGTCAAGTCCCTCAGCCATATCGACGTAGTCAAGATTTTCCACCATGGCCACGGTTTTCCTGACTCCGAGGCGTTTAGCTGTCAGGCAGGCGAGAATGTTCGTCTCGGCATTCTCTGTCAAGGCGACGAAAGCCTGTGTAGTCCTTATGCCCTCCTCCATAAGCATGCCGATATCGCGTCCGTCACCATGAATGACCATTGTGTCGGTATCGCTCAGCAGCTCATTGAGCCGGTCGCAGCGTGCTCCGTCGCGCTCAATAATCTTCACGTTCATATAGTCGGGTACGGTAAGGGCTGTTCTGACCGTTGTTTTGCTTCCTCCCATAATGATAACGTTTTTCACGTCAGCGTAGTGTTCCTTGCCAGCCACCTTTCTTATGTATGGAATATACTCACGTGTTGTCATGAAGTAGGCAAAATCAGAGTTTCGCAACTCGTCGTTACCTCCAGGGATGATGGTATCGCCTCCACGCTTTATTGCCACGACATGATACGGGTCGTCAGGACCGCAGAGTTCCTTAAGCGGCTGATTGAGTATCTCGCACGTCTCGCGCAGTTTCACGCCGAGCATCACGAGAGCCCCGCCATGGACATCCCATCGTTGTCTGACCCAGCTCATTTTCAGTCCGTTGATGATGTCCTGTGCGGCAAGCACTTCCGGATAAATGAGTGAGTCTATGCCAAGTTTTCTGAAGAAAGGCTTTAGTTTCACGTCAAGATACTCATAGTTGTCTATTCGTGCGACAGTCTTCTTGGCACCTATGGCATGGGCAAGAATGCAGGCGTTCATATTTCGGCTCTCGTCAGGGGTCACCCCTACAAAGAGGTCGGCATCCTTCGTCCCTGCGTTTTCCAAGTCCTTAATGCTCGTTGGCGACCCTGTCATAGTCATGATGTCATAGTCGTTGTCAAGCCCCTCGAGTCTGCTTGGGTCTGGGTCCATCAGTGTACATTCCTGGTGTTCCCTCGACAGCAACTTTGCAAGATGAGTGCCTACGGCTCCTGCTCCAGCTATTATGATTTTCATATCAGTGATTGTTTTATTCCTTCTTTGTCAATGCCTACAATATGTTGAAGTTCATCCACCTTTCCATGCTCCACAAATTCGTCGGGCAGTCCCAGTCTAACGACTTCAGTCTTGTAGCCGTGGTCGGAAAGCCATTCCAACACCGCCGACCCGAATCCACCGTTTCTCACCCCGTCTTCGACAGTGACCACACGCTGGAAACGTTCGCCCACTTCCCTAAGCAGCCTTTCGTCAAGAGGCTTAACGAATCGCATGTCATAGTGAGCTATTGAGCGTCCCGGGCATTCCTTCTCGACCTCAGAGATGGCAGCAGAAGCCTGATGGCCTATAGGGCCGAGCGTCAAGACCGCCATGTCGTTGCCATCCTTCAGTTTACGCCCCGTTCCAACTTCTATTTCCTCCATATTGCATCGCCAGTCAGCAATATAGCCGTTACCTCGCGGATAGCGTATTACAAACGGCCCGTGGTCGGCCATCTGTGCCGTGTACATCATGTGCCTCAGTTCATGTTCGTCGTAAGGGGAACAAATGGTGAGGTTGGGAATGGCACGCAGCGACGCTATGTCGAAAGCACCGTGATGAGTTGGCCCGTCCTCTCCGACAAGCCCAGCCCGGTCAAGACAGAGGACCACTGGCAGACGCAGTATCGCCACATCGTGGATGATATTGTCGAACGACCGTTGCGAGAAAGCGGAGTAGATGTTACAGAACGGCACCATCCCTTCCTTCGCCATGCCCCCTGAGAATGTAACGGCATGCCCTTCGGCGATGCCTACATCAAACGTTCTTTCGGGCATCTCCCCCATCATGATGTTCATAGAGCATCCTGTCGGCATGGCTGGCGTGACGCCTACTATCCTTGGGTTCTTTCGCGCCAGTTCGAGGAGTGTTTCACCAAAAACGTCCTGAAATCTCGGAGGTTGTCCTGTTGTGTCCTTGACGATGCGTTCACCGGTATCCACGTCGAACATTCCCGGAGCATGCCATATCGTGGCGTGTTTCTCGGCAGGCTCATAGCCCTTTCCCTTCACAGTATGTAGATGCAACAGTTTAGGTCCGTCCATGTTTTTCAACTGTTTCAGTATGCGTACCAGTTCGCTCACATTGTGGCCGTCAAAGGGACCGAAATATCGAATGTTCAATCCCTCGAAAATGTTCTGTTGGTGACTTATCGCCGACTTCAGCGCATTGCTCAGCCTGATGAGCCCGTTACGCCGGTCGTCTTCAAGATAACCGCGTGAGTGCATCCATTGTGACACTTTGAACTTCAAGGCGTTGTAGGTCTCGTTGGTATTGAGGCCGAGCAGATATTGCTTCATTCCTCCCACCGACCTGTCTATCGACATGTTGTTGTCGTTAAGTATTACAAGCAGGTCATTGGGATGTTGTGAGACATTATTAAGCCCTTCAAAGGCCAGTCCGCCGCTCATGGCGCCGTCACCAATGACTGCCACCACATGCCGTTTCTCGCCTTTTTCCTTCGTTGCCACTGCCATTCCCAGTGCGGCGGAGATGCTGTTTGACGCATGCCCGCATGTAAACGTGTCGTATTCGCTTTCCTTTGGCGAGGGGAAAGGCATGATGCCATGCAGTTTTCGGTTGGTATAGAACCTGTCGCGCCTTCCAGTCAGAATCTTGTGTCCATAAGCCTGATGCCCCACATCCCATACGATGCGGTCGTCGGGCGTGTTGAAAACGTAATGCAGCGCCACCGTCAGCTCGACCACACCAAGGCTCGAGGCCAAGTGTCCCGGGTTGACCGACAGTTCATCCACGATGTCGCGCCTCAACTCGTTGCACACCTCCGGCAGTTGCTTTTCATCCAGTTTTCTCAAGTCGGCTGGATATTGTATTTTTCCCAAAAGGGTCATATCTTTTTCTTTTTCCAATTTGGTTATTCCATATTTAGGCTGCAAAGTTAACTATTTTTTCAATATTATCAAAATAAAACACCTTTTTTATTTCATTTATGCCGTAAACTTACAACAACTATGGTTTGGCATATACACAAAACGTCCTGAACTGCCATATTACAGCCCAGGACGTTTCGCAAATGTATTTGGTGCTACAAAAGAACGTTGGCAATCGTTCTATTTGTACCAGTCAATGCCGTCTTTACCTCCTGAAGTAGCCCACTTGGCGTAGTTCGGATACAGCTCATCAATAGGCTTGCCTTCATTGGCGCGGTCAAGCAGTCCCTTAAGGTCTGCCTCTGTGGCACCTGCGAGGAAGATGGCGAAAGGATAGTTTCCGTCGCGCACAAAATAGACTCCGGTGCTGACGTTTGTGGCATCATCGCCCTTTCCGAAGAGTTTCGTGTTAATCTTTTTGGTAGGCTTGTCCTTAGGCATATGCACCTCCCATTGTCCGTCAGGGTCTTGACGGTAGAGGAAAGGTATGACTGAAATTTTTTCCTTGCTTACTGTTCCACGGTGGAACACTGTCAGCTTGTATTCAGCGTTCTTATACTGCTTGACGTCAGAAGTGATGTAAACCACCTTTTCGTCAGGGACATAATTAATGTCAATTTCCTTATACTCAGTTTCTCCCGACTTGCGTCTATAGAGTTTCAACTGGTCTTCCGTTGCCAATCCGCTGACTCTCACCGCAAGTCCGTTGTTCTTTGTGGCAAAATTTTCGAAAGACTGGAATATGTGCGACTCGGAATAAATCTTGTTGTTCTGGTCGATGCTCTTGGCGTATGTCACCTTGGTAAGCACGTCGTTCATGTCGTAGTCGCCCTTTTCCGGCCAAAGGTCCTCAAAGCAGTACACTCCCCTAAGGCTCTTCACCTCAGTGATGATGTCACCACCTGGAATCTCAGGCACTTCAATGGCTTTCACGGGATTAGACTTCAGCGTCACGACTACATCGCTGAAATTCTGGTCGTCAATATGGTCCTCAAACGACACCATCACATAATTGCCATATCGGTAAGCGGCGGTGCGCGGTGTGGTATATGCATTTCCGCCATTGTCAACGCTAAGTCCGCTCGAAGTTGCCGAACGATAGCGTTTGTCATGCTTTCCAAAAGTGGTCGCGACACGGTTGGTCCAGGCGTTGGTAGCAAGGACGAGTCCTATGCGATAGCCGGCGGGAAACACTGTCGTAGCGCCTTCCTGGCTTCCTGACGCGATGTTCGGATAATATTTCAGTTGAACGCAGTCACCCTCGTTGATTCCGGCTTGCGGATAGCTGTTCCATGCGTTTTGCTTAATGGCTCCGACCTGTGTGTTTGGAAACACGAGCACCACGTTGCCAACAAGGTCGGAAGGCTTCTCCCCATCCTTATAATAATAGTAACCGAGCGAACTGTTCCAACAAGTGTAACCGCCGAGGAATGTCAGAGCCACCTCCGAGTCTTCCTTGATATAGAAGTCGGCCGACGAACGATACTCTTCTGGGCATTTTTTATTTACATTGATGACAGCCTGATGGGCTGTGTATAGTTCTGTAGAGTTCTCCACCTTAAGTTCAGTGCCAGTGTAAAGATTGGTCACGTGACCTCCCTTTTTCTTGTCATATGTGACGAGCCAGTTCTTCCAAGGAGCATCAGGATAGTTGTTTCCCGTTCCTATAAGCATTTTTGTGTCATGTTCATTGGCGGTCTCCATCACAGACCTCACCTTCACGCGCGATGCATTTACATAGTCCTGATAGTCGAATGAGCAAGTGACGGCATTGCCGTTCAGGCTGCCGGAAATGACTTTTGGAGCAAAAAACGAAGGAGAAAACGCATAAAGGGTTTTCACGTAGGCAGGAAGAGCCATCTCCTGGCTGAAATGACCGTTGGCATCAGTCATTCCGGCATAAAGAGGCTCGACGCCTTCTTTCATTGTAAACGAGGCACCGTCGGCAATGTCCACGGTCGGGTCTTGGTCGTAAAGTTCGAAGTACACTCCAGCCTTCGTCGGAAGGTTGTAGTTGACCGTTACTGTGACAGAAGGACTCACCGTGGAGAAATCAAATTTGTTAAAATCCTTTTCGGTTGATTCCGGCTGACCCGGTTTTACCGGATCGTCATACACCACCTCACCATGGTTCATACATCCTGTCAATAGAAATACCATCATTGCCACGAAGGCAAAAAGTAAGAATCGTCTATCCATAACAAAGTAATATGTCCGTATAAGTAACTATTTGTATTAAATGCGTGTGCAAATATAGTAAAAATGACGATAGGTTGTTCTAAATAGTGTATAAAAGTTACGAAAAAGTGTGCGTAAACGATTACACAAACGTTCTGTCGAGCTGACTCTTCATCAATTGCAGCTCATCGCGTATAGCCATAAGCTTGGTGAGCACATCAGAGGTCTTGTCAGCGCCTTTTCTGTTGGCACTGAGTATTTTCCTCGCGGCGGCAATCTTGAATCCTCTTACCTTAATCAGGTTATAAATCAGCTTCACTTGCTCAATGTCCTTTTCGGAATACTGACGTATGAGCGATGCTCCTGAAGTCTTAGGCTTCAGTGTCGGTATTTCCTTTTCCCAATAGCGCAGCGTACTCTCGTTAATGTCAAACATTCGTGCAACTTCGCTTATTGAGTAGTATAACTTGAGGTTTTTATCCAAATTTAGAGCCATATTTCGCCATTTTTTGTCAATCAATCTTGAAATTGCTTGCAAATATACGAAAAAAAAAGTAACTTTGCAACAATTTTCAGAGAAAAATTAAAATAACATATAAAAAACAATGATGACAGCTAATGAAATCCGCGATTCGTTTAAGAGTTATTTCGAATCGAAAGGACATGCAATCGTACCGTCGGCACCTATGGTTATCAAGGACGACCCGACGCTGATGTTCACTAACGCTGGTATGAACCAGTGGAAAGACGTTATCCTCGGCACGCGTGACCCTGAGCCACGCCGACGTGCCGACTCTCAGAAATGTCTCCGCGTAAGCGGAAAGCACAACGACCTGGAAGAGGTTGGCCACGACACGTATCACCACACCATGTTTGAGATGCTCGGCAACTGGAGCTTCGGCGACTATTTCAAGGAAGGCGCAATTGACATGGCATGGGAATATCTTGTAGATGTGCTGAAGCTTGACCCGAAAGACTTGTATGTGACAGTGTTTGAGGGTTCAGAGGAAGAAAACCTCGTGCGCGACGACGAGGCGGCAAGCTATTGGGCAAAGCATGTGCCCGCCGACCATATCATCAACGGCAACAAGCATGACAACTTCTGGGAAATGGGCGACACAGGACCATGCGGACCATGCTCGGAGATTCACCTCGACTCACGCACTCCAGAGGAGAAGGCAAAGGTGCCGGGACGTGAACTTGTAAACAAGGACGACCCACAGGTCATCGAGATATGGAACATCGTGTTCATGCAGTTCAACCGCAAGGCTGACGGTTCACTCGAACCGCTGTCGATGAACGTGATTGACACCGGTATGGGATTCGAGCGTCTTGTAAGAGCACTTCAAGGCAAGCACTCAAACTACGACACCGACATTTTCCAGCCTATCATAAAGGAAATTTCACGTCTCTCAGGCAAGAACTATGGAGAGAAGGAAGAGACCGACGTAGCGATGCGCGTCATTGCCGACCACCTGCGTGCCGTTTCTTTCTCCATTGCCGACGGACAGTTGCCAAGCAACGCCAAGGCAGGGTATGTCATCCGGCGAATCCTTCGCCGTGCAGTGCGCTACGCTTACACGTTCCTCGACCAGAAAGAGGCATTCATCTACAAGCTGCTGCCTGTATTCATTGGCGAGATGGGCACTGCTTATCCCGAACTTGTCGCACAACGCGAGTTGATTGGCCGCGTGATGAAAGAAGAGGAGGACTCGTTCCTTCGCACCCTCGACAAGGGCATCAGCCTGCTCAATGGAGCCATGGACGAGCTGAAAGCACATGGCGAGAAAGAGCTCGACGGAGCTCAGGCTTTCCGCCTCTTCGACACCTACGGATTCCCTCTCGACCTCACCGAGCTTATCTGCCGTGAGAACGGCTACAGTGTTGACGAGGCAGGATTCTCGGTGGAGATGGAGAAGCAAAAGGCACGCGCCCGCAACGCTGCCGCCGTGGAGAATGGCGACTGGGAGGTGCTGAGCGAAGGCGAGCAGAAATTTGTTGGCTACGACTACACCGAATATGAGTGCCGAATACTGCGCTACCGCAAGGTGACACAGAAGAAGCAGTCGTTCTTCGAGCTTGTGCTCGACAACACTCCTTTCTATGGCGAGATGGGTGGACAGGTTGGCGACTGCGGAGTAATCTGCAACGAAAACGAGACCATCGACATCATCGACACCAAACGCGAGAACAACCAGAGCCTACACATCGTAAAGCAGTTGCCTAAAGACCCTTCAGCCGACTTCATGGCTTGTGTGGATGTTGACAAACGTGCAGGCAGTGCTGCCAACCATACAGCGACACACCTTCTCGACTACGCCTTGAAACAGGTGCTGGGCGACCATGTGGAGCAGAAGGGTTCGTATGTCAGCTCCGACACCCTGCGTTTCGACTTCTCACACTTCCAAAAGGTGAGCGACGAAGAGTTGCGACAGGTTGAGCGTCTCGTCAACTCAATGATACGCGAGGACTTGCCACGCGACGAACATCGCGACACTCCTATCGAGGAAGCGAAAAAGCTGGGAGCTATCGCCCTCTTCGGCGAGAAATACGGCGACAAGGTTCGTGTGATACGTTTCGGTCCTTCATGTGAGTTCTGCGGCGGTATTCACGCACAATCGACTGGTCGCATCGGTATGTTCAAGATCATCTCTGAGAGCAGTGTTGCTGCCGGCATACGCCGTATTGAGGCAAAGACCGGAAAGGAATGTGAGGAAATGATGTATAATCTTGAGGACGGCTTGAAAGCCATCCGCGCCATGTTCAACAATGCTAAGGATCTGCGTGGAGTGATAGAGAAGTATATCGAAGAGCACGACTCTATGAAGAAAGACATTGACCAGTTCCGTGCACAGAACGTCGAACGTGCCAAGGAATCACTCTTGGAAAAGGCCCGCACGATTAATGGCATCACTGTCGTTTCTGCCATTCTGCCACTTATGCCGCAGGGCGTAAAAGACCTTGTGTTCAAGATTCGCCAGGCTGTACCGGAAAACCTGCTTTGCGTGATTGGATCTGTCGATGCAGGCAAGCCAATGCTGAGCGTGATGCTTAGCGACGACATGGTGAAAGACCATGACTTGAACGCCGGGCAGCTCGTCCGCGAGGCAGCCAAGCTCATCCAAGGTGGCGGTGGCGGTCAGCCTCACTATGCCACTGCAGGCGGTAAGAATGTAGATGGCCTGAGTGCTGCCGTGGATTGCGTGATAAGCAAGGTTCAGTAAACTACAGTAACAATAAACTCCTTGTGGATTTCGGTATGAAATTCCACATCAGATGCCGGTGAAAGGTTAAGCACGGTTTTTATATCGCGGCGCAACCCTTCACCGGTATATTTTAATAGTGCCTCTTTCATCGTCCACAGTTTGGTGAAAGTCTCGTCAGGGTTGGCGGAGTTATTTATCTCGTCATATTCCTTGTCGTTCATCGCATATCTGGCGATGCTGTCCTTATATCGGTTTGTCTCTTCCACATCGATGCCCACGGGGTGGTCGGCAACCACGCATGCCACAGCCTTTTCGCAATGGCTGATGTTGAAGTGGATGTCAGGATGGTCTTTAAGAGTTGGTTTTCCTCCCTCGTCGTACTCGAACAATGGATTTTCGTCAATGCCATTCACCTCTTTCAGTGCGCGTTTCAGTAGCAAATAAGCCGCCGCACACTGTTTTCTCGACCCCTCGTGCTTGAAGCGCAACACCTGTTCCCGCCGTTGTTTCGACAGCAGCGGCAGCACCTCGTCGATGTTTATCTCCTGAAATCTATCGTCTATATATAATTTCATTGTATATCAAAATATCATTATTACCTTTGCATCGCAATTATTACAGCGGACAAAGTTACGGAATTTTTCTGTATTGTCGATACCTTTTGCAAAGTTTTTGATGCTCAAATGCCAAAAAGAGTTATGTAGCAAGCGAGAACTGTATTGTTGTAGTGTTGTAGCGCATAGCGACCAGTTTAGAAATTTGTGTCCGAAGGCTTCTGATGCACATCCGAAGACTTCTGATGCACGTCCGAAGGTTTCTGATGTGTGTCCGAAAACTTCTGACTAAAAAATGCTACGCTATGCAGGTGCTGGCCAATCTCTATCTCTTGGTGGAGTTGGAGAGAGCTTCTCTACGTTAACGTGGAAGAATATTGCCAAAAACCCTTCACCCTTCACTTTTATAGTGTAAGTCGCTGAGAGTCAGGGAAATATCGGGGTGAAGGGTTGCTCAGACCCTTCACCACCCTTCACCACCCTTCACTGGGCAGGTTCTCCGGGGCGAATCGATTGTTTAACTAAAAATTCTTTGAAATGGGAAAAAAATCAGAAATGTCAGTAATGGCAGAAAACCAGATGCTGGTCTTCGAGGTAGAGGCCTATCTGGAAGAGAACTTTGAGTTTCGCAGAAATGTGGTG
>JALFCG010000171.1 GCA_022771265.1 Prevotella sp. | reverse complement strand
ACATTCCCTATAGCCCGTAAGTCGCTCGAAAACTAATAAGTGTGTAATCAACAATACAAAAAATCAGCCAAATTCAGCATCTTTTGCTCTATTTGGCTGATTTTTTAGTAAAGCAGCAAGCACTTTCGTTTGCCCGTATTCACAATATGGATAAAACACCATTCAAGGAAGTGCTTGCGGCTGTTGGATTATTAGACATTGTCGGTTTGAAAGTTTGCGGACAGGGGATTGATTGTTAATTTGCAGCCTTGCTAAAGTATATTCCACGCCGTGGAATATACGTTTCACGCCGTGGAATATATATCCCACGCCGTGGGATGTATGTTTCGCGCTGTGGGATATAATTCAGTCAGGCTGTCCGCAGACTTCTGTTTAGGCTATTGTCAAAGATTTATAACCGTATTCATTAACTTTTCATACTGATATATAAAAAATAATCACGTTTCTTTAAGTAAATATCAATGGTCATCCGTAATATAAGTGTAGTTTTTAGATAATTATTGGTTACATGACATGAGGTTTTTAGTTAGTTTAGTTAGGTTAGTTTTATCAATTGTAAGGCAATAAATGTTTAACGGGCGGCTCCCGGTCTTAGTGATAAGATCGGGAGTCGTCATTTTTACATGTGACAGTTTGACGTTATTATAGTAGAAATAAAACCAAATCATAAGCAATATCAGGGGAAAACAAGATTTTTCGATAAAAAAAGGCGAAAAAGTTTGGAACTATAAAATATAATATGTATAATAGTATCAAAATGTAGATTTTTAGATAAAAAAGTTTCCTTTTTGTTTGGTGAATTGAAAAATTGTTGTTACTTTTGCAGCGAGATATTAAACTAATTATTATTGAATTTATGAAAAGAATGGATTTCGACAAGTATTCGAAGCAGGCTCTGCAGGAGCTTCATCGATACAGGGCGGTGATGTTCAGCCCGACCTCGATTTAAATGTTTTTCCTTTCTTATTTATATTTAAGGGAAGGAAAACATAGGATGCCGCAAACGGCGCACGGCGGTGCGTCGGACGGACTTGTGCGGCAGTGAGTCTCTTAAACATAAAGAAAAAACATTTAAATCAGAAAAGGTTATGAATACACCAACTATCAGAGAAGTAGAAGACTGGGTAATGACGTTGTACAACACATGTGAGGAAACCATTACCGACGCGGAACGCAGGGAACAGCACAAGTATGCCACAATGGTTCAGCGCCCTCAGGACAAGAAGTTTTTGGTAAAGATGCTCGACGAGTCGTCGCAGATTCGTGACGACAAGAAGCTCGCAAAGCGCATCAAAGTGCTCATTGACGAGTATGGAGTGCCAAAGTTCCTCAACAAGCGCGACACGTTCCTCTTCAAGATTTATCAGGCTTTCGGCCATTTCTTCTATCCGATTGCCATACCAATTATCAAAAAGCGCCTGAGAATGGACACTTCACGCGTCATCATCGACGCTGCACGCCCAAATCTCACAAAGCACCTCGCCACACGTTTCGAGCAGAAGATTGGTCAGAACGTCAACCTCCTCGGTGAAGTCGTGCTCGGCGACGAGGAAGCCGACAAGCGCTACTACAGCTATCTTGAAGCACTCAAGGAACCTGACATCAACTACATCTCGGTAAAAATTTCAGGCATCTACGCACAAACCCACGCGCTGAACTACGAGGAGTCGTTCCCGGAACTGGTTCGCCGAATGTCAGAACTCTACCAGGCTGCCATCGACAACCCCTACATTGACGAGAACGGACAGAAGCGCGACAAGTTCATCAACCTCGACATGGAGGAGTACAAGGATGCCCACCTGACAATGCGCCTGTTCAAGGAGGTGTTGTCGAAACCCGAATTCCTGAAATATTCCGCCGGCATCGTCGTACAGTCATATCTCCCCGACGCATGGGGTTTCCAGAGCGAGCTGCTCGAGTTTGCAAAGGAACGCTGCCAGCGCGGAGGAGCTCCTATCAAGATGCGCATCGTGAAGGGATGTAATCTCGACATGGAGACCGTTGTCGCCTCGCTGCGCGGATGGGAGAACCCGGTACGTCCAAACAAGACAGAGGTTGACGCCAACTACCTGCACATCATCGAGCGTGGCTTGAAGCCAGAGAACTCAAAATACCTTCACATCGGTATGGCTTCCCACAACCTCTACACCATCTCCTACGCTTACCTGCTGACGAAGATGTACAACACCCCGAAGGACACTTTCTGCTTCGAGATGCTCGAAGGTATGGCTGACCAAGTATGGCGTGCACAGTCGAAGCTGGGCAACCACGTGATTCTCTACACTCCAGTGGTGAAGGACGAGCACTTCCTCAACGCAGTGTCCTATCTTGTACGCCGTATGGATGAGAACACCGCTCCCGACAACTTCCTCACCCACTCTTTCAACCTCAAGCCCGACACCGAGGCTTGGAACTTCCTGAAGAAACAGTTTGAGGACGCTTACGCCATCAAGGACAATATTCCTCACGAGCCTCACCGCAAGCAGAACCGCCTGGAGCCTTACAAGCCAGTGCCGCCAATGGACGAGATGAAGAACGAGCCCGACACTGACTTCGACCGCGAGTGTAACCAGGAGTGGCAGCGTCAGATATTCGCAAAATGGAAGAAGTCGAAGAGCGACAAACCATACATCATACCGACACAGATTGGCGCCAAGACCGTTGAGAACGCAAGCCGCGCGAAGTATTTCGACCGCTGTCAGGACGACGAGGTTCAGGTTTGCGAAATGTCGAAAGCCAACGTTGAGCAAATTGAAGAAATCATAAAGATTGCAGCCACCGACCCGAAGGGCTGGCGCAACACCACCATCGAGGAGCGACACAAGATTATGTACGATGCAGCCAACCGCCTTGGCGAGATGCGCGGCGACCTCATCGGCTGCATGTGCGCCATCACTGGCAAGACCGTTGTCGAAGGCGACGTTGAGGTATCGGAAGGTATCGACTACGCACGCTTCTACACTCCATCGATGAAGAAGTTCTACGCTTTGAATGATGTTGACATCAAGGCAAAGGGCACAATCCTCGTCATCTCACCTTGGAACTTCCCATGTGCCATTCCTTGCGGCGGCGTGGTTGCAGCCCTGGCATCGGGCAACACCTGTATTCTTAAGCCCGCAACAGTGGCAGCTCCAGTGGCATGGCTCTTCGCCAAGGCATTCTGGGATGCAGGCGTACCAAAGGAGGCTCTGCAGGTTGTCATCACCGAGCGCGACGCTTTGAAGAAGCTCACCACGGCTCCTGAAATCAACCACATCATCCTCACTGGCGGCACAGAGACAGCCCAGGCCATCACCAAGGCAAACCCGACCACACCTCTGTCGGCAGAGACCGGTGGCAAGAACGTGATGATAATCACTGCTTCAGCCGACCGCGACCACGCCATCATGAACGCCTGCGCCTCAGCTTTCGGCAACGCCGGACAGAAGTGTTCCGCTTGCTCGCTGCTGCTCGTTGAGCGTTCGGTGTATGAGTCTGAGGAGTTCAGGACAAAGCTGAAGGACTGCGCTACATCAATGAAGGTTGGCTCGGTTTGGAATGCCGGAAACATCGTTGGTCCAATGATTACCAACGAGAACGACAAGCTGCTGAAGGCTCTCAACACTCTCGAGCCAGGCGAGTCGTGGCTCGTTGCACCAAAGTTCATCGACAAGAAGAAGTATATCCTCGCTCCTACGGTGAAGATGGGTGTAAGCCCGAAGAACTACTCGTTCCGCACGGAGCTGTTCGGACCGATGCTCTCTGTTTGTCCGTTCGACACTCTTCAGGAGGCAATCGACCTCGTGAACGGTCTCGACTACGGTCTGACGTCAGGCATCCAGTCGCTCGACGAGGCAGAGCGCGACTTGTGGAAGAACTCTATCATGGCAGGTAACCTTTATATTAATAGAGGTATCACGGGAGCCATCGTCAACCGCCAGCCGTTCGGCGGCATGAAGCTGTCGGCATTCGGTGGAGGCATCAAGGCCGGTGGACCGAACTACTGCGCACAGTTCACCTACATCACCGACAAGAAAGGCTCGAAGACCGACTACAAGAAGAGCTATGCCGAAGCATGGGAGAAGGAATTCCGTCACGCACGCGACTGGAACCAGTGCCGTGGCGAGCAGAACGTTTTCCGCTATCTGCCAGTGAAGGGCGGCATGTGCCTGCGCCTGCAGAAGGACGACACCAACGAGCAGGCTCAGATGATAGCCCTCGCAGCCAAGACTGCCGGCACTCCTCTGACCATCAGCTTCGACCCGACTGACGACCGCACTGCAGCCCTCACCTCTACAGGCGCACAGCTGAAGATGGAGTCGCTGGCAGACTTCCTGAAGTCGATGCCAAGCTATGAGCGCATCCGCACCTGCTCAGCCAATCTCCCACGCGAGATGTACGAGCGCGCCGCCGAGTGCGACAAATATATTGCCACGGCTGCACCTGTGAAGGACGGTCGCGTAGAACTAATCCACTACATCAAGGAGCAGAGCATCTCGTTCGAGTACCACCGCTACGGCAGTGGTCAGGACCAGGCTCCAGCTGTTGAATAACGTTACATGCACAGGGAGCCAAGGGAGTGGTACTTCCTCTTTTGGCTCCCTCATTTTTTTTACACAAGAATTAACAAAGAGAATAAAGACAATGAGAAGACGATTGCAAATTTTACTGGCCATGACAATGGTCGGCGTGACGGCATTTGCCCAGACACTAAAGGTCAGGGGCATTGTTGTTGACGAAAACAACGAAGCGGTTATTGGAGCTTCCATACTGATTAAAGGAAGCAACACAGGCACAAAGACAGACATCAACGGACAGTTTGAACTACCCGGAGTGAAAAGCGGGGCAAAGCTCGACGTGTCTTACATCGGCATGAAGAGCCAGACTGTCACGGCAAAGACAGAAATGAAAATAGTACTGGAGAATGACGACCAAGTACTTGACGAGGTGATGGTTGTCGCCTTCGGAGAACAGAAGAAGTCGTCGTTCACCGGTTCGGCTGGCGTTGTTGACAGCAAGAAACTCGAGCAACGCCAGGTGACAAACGTAATGGAAGCACTTCAGGGTAACGTAGCAGGACTACAAGCGTATTCTCATTCAGGAGCTCCGGATGCCACACCTGAGTTCCGCATCCGTGGTATCAGTTCCATAAACGCAGGCAACGCACCTCTCATAGTGCTCGACGGTGCGCCCTACGATGGCGAGTGGAACAGCATCAACCCTTCCGACGTGGCGTCGGTGACAGTGCTCAAGGATGCTGCATCCAACGCGCTCTACGGTGCGAGAGGTGCCAACGGCGTAATCATTGTAACTACGAAAAAAGGCGACAAAAGCCGCACTACTATATCTCTTGACGTGAAGCTCGGCACAAGCAGCCGCGCCTCAAAACGCTATGAGACCATCGACGACCCCGCACAATATGTGGAGGCGAACTACACGGCACTCTACAACTACTACACAGCCAAAGGACAATCTAACTACACAGCCCACCAGAACGCCAACAACACACTGTGGAAGCCATCGGGCGAAGGAGGCTTAGGCTATCTCCCTCTAAGATAGAGGGGGTGTCACGAAGTGACGGGGGCGTATGACCTTCCAGCACATGCTTCCAGTACGAGCCTTCCTGCAGAAGCATTTATCAGGAAAACGAGTGCTGACGTTTTCATACTCCCTCCCCCCTTCGGGGGACTCCCCCTATCTTAGGGGGAGAGCCAAATTACTGTCATGCAGTGGAGGTGCTCTGATAATATCATATTGTAATGCTATTAATGTTTAACAACCGCGATTAGTGAAGTTCTATTACATATTTTTTTAATTGTTGGTTGTTATTTCTCTCCGCAAAACAAGTTTAGGAAATACTCCTGACCCTTGCCTGTAATCATCGGCGTCACCGAGAGTTCCATGCCGTGGTCGGTTGTCACCCAACATTCTCTCACGGTCATTATTCCCCGCTCAATCCATTTCTGCATCGGTTCCCTCGACTGCTTGAAGATGTAGCCATTCTCGCGCAGCCATTTGAACAGTCGTTGTCGTCCGATGTCGATGCCGTTCTCGTAGAGCAGCTTCGCCATCTCTCCCACCATGATGTTCTCTTCCGAACCTGTCACCTGTCTGCCGAGTTCCGCCATGGGGCGTTGCAGCTCTATCAGCCGGTCCTTCTCTTCCAGTGTGCGCTGCATGATGTTGAGAGCCTTAGCCAGAATCGATTTCTCGTCGTCCTCCGCCGTGACAGGAATGTATCCTCCAGTCTTGCGAATCTGCGGCAGCACCGTATTGAACACCCAGTCCTGAAACTCCTTCGCCTCCTCCTTGTTCGACTGGAAGATGCAGCGGTAGAGGTTAGGCTCGCCGATGTAGGTCATGTTTGTTGTACGGACTGACTTTGCTCCGTATTGATTTACCGATGTTGAGCAT
>JALFCG010000073.1 GCA_022771265.1 Prevotella sp. | reverse complement strand
TTTGGCCGCCACCGTATCTATCTCAAGCACCACCCGGGTGAGTTGTTCACAACCTTCATGGATGCCCTGTATCACCTCACGCCGCTGCTCATCATCGAGCGGCATCGATTCGTCGGCCAGAAGCTGCACAAAACCATACATTTGGTTGAGCGGGGTGCGTATCTCATGAGCCAGGTTTTGGGTATAGACGGTCTTCTTCTTCGACTGCCGCTCAGCCTCATCTCTGGCTTCCTCCACCAACCGGTTGGTACGCTGCAGTGCTCGGTTCTTGCGCTCCAGCAGCATCATCCCCTGACGGTGACGCACCCTCAAACCCCATATAAAGAAAATCATCATCACGCTGATAACAACACAGAGGGAGAGGAAATTCACCTTCGACCTCACTTGCAACAGTTCGTTCTGTGCTTGCAATTCTGCCAAGGTGGTGGCCGCGGATGTCAACACATTTACACATGTCAGCACAATGGACAAAAAACAGATTTTGGCCAAATGGAAACTACTGGCGGAGAGGGATAATCTAATGGGGCTCATATATCTTATGGTTGGGAAGATTAATTATGTATCATAATGTTGCGAATACCTGAAAGACAGGAAAGTGATAAGCGAAAAGACACTACTAATAGTCATCAATTCGCTGCAAAATTAATCAAAATAATTGATTTCCCAATCATTTTTTAACAATTATGTGGAGAATTAAAAGTCTTTAACAATCGAGTAGGAGGTAAACACTAATCGCAAATGTTTGCCGCCGACTTCTTTCAGATTCCACCTCGCGATGGACACCCTTGTCTCTCTGGCTATACGATTCCCACTATCAGGGCTCGTTGGGGACTTGCACCCGTTAGACATTACTCATGCCGAGCATACAAAAGGAAGGGTGACAGACGTTTTCGGACAGCCTCCCCCTATTTTCATACTGCCATTCCTTATAGTTGGAATGCGGTTGATTGTGTAAATGAATCATAAATACAAGAAGAAAATTGCACATGAAAAGTTAAATCTTACACTCAGAAATAGAGTTTTTCTGTTTTTACTTCGTTTATCTCGGAAAAAGGAAATAACTTAGCCCTAAAATTTCATTGATTAATCATGGAAAGTAAAGACTTAAACAGATTGAAATAACAAACAGACATGATTCCCAAGAGAATACATTACTGCTGGCTGTCGGACGAGCCTTTCCCCAGAAAGATACGAAAGTGTATGGACACTTGGCGGAAAACTCATCCCGACTACGAAATAGTAAGGTGGAGCACCAAGAACTTCGACGTAGAGTCAATACCTTACGTAAAAGAGGCTTTCGAAGCCAGGAAATGGGCTTTCGCCGCCGATTATATACGAATGCATGCACTCTACACCCAAGGAGGCATCTATCTCGACTCCGACGTGGTGCTGCTGAAGAGGTTCGACGACTTTCTCGACAACTCCTTCTTCTCAAGCATGGAGTACCATACGGCACAGATAGAGAAATGCGGCACCATGCAATATATCGACGCAGAAGGAAGACGCACGGCAGACAAGTATATTGAGGGAATACAGATTCAGGCTGCAGTGATGGGCGCTGAGAAGGGCAGTCCTTTCGTGAAGAAGGTGATGGACTGGTATGCCGACAAACATTTCGTCAACACCGACGGTTCAATAGCCACAAACATTCTCTCACCTTATATCTATGCAAGGGTTGCGGAGACAATGGGATTCCGCTATAAGGACATCGACCAGCAACTGCCAGGAAGAATCCACATCTATCCTTCCGAAACTTTTGCAGGAAACAAGCACGAGGTGACGCCAAACAGCTATGCCATTCACCTCTGTGCCCACAGCTGGCACATGTCGCCAATGGAGAAAATCCGTAAATGGTTAGGGATAAGCAAGCGCTTCAATAGATAATGGGAAAAAATCCGTAGGAATGGGAGACAAGACAAAGATACTCATAATACATGTCAAGGGACAGGACGACCGTAGGAAGTATATTGAGAGGCAAGTGGCAAAGACCGGATTGGCATATGTGTTCATAGAAGAAGGGAACATTAGCGACTTGACACCAGAAGTACTCGACAGATATTTCGTTGACAACGGACTGCAAGACAGCATAAAGAGACAATCTCCAGCCGCCAGTTGTGCATATAAGCATATTCTTGCCATGAAGTATATCATCGACCACGACATGGATGGAGCACTGGTCTTTGAGGATGACCTTAGGGTTAAGAGAAATTTCAATGACGTATTTACTCGAAGTATGGAGGAATATCGTAACGAACATCTTGGAGAACCTCTCGTTGTAAATTATGAGGAGAGTTCATTGTTACTTGTGCCAAGAAGTCATCGTTTGAAAGGTAAAGTGCTCTACAAGGCAAATAGAGACCGCTTTACAGGTTGTCTTTACATCAGCCGCAAGGCTGCCGAGGTTATGATGGACTATATCACAGCTAACAAGTCACAGTTTGCGAGCGACCGCCTGCACAACCATTTAATAGGCATGGGTGTAATATCATATTATTGGAGCTACCCTTGCATAGCCTGCCAATGCAGCTGTGACGGAAGCATGCCGACAATGATTCCTACTCGCCCTCGCCCTCTTAAGCGCCTTAAATGGTTTTACAAAAGAGCATACAAGCATTTGTTATATTTCTTGAGATGATGAAAAAACGAATAAAGAAATGGTGGTACACATACGTACGCCATACACGCAAGAACAATCACCTCTCTTATTTTATTGTCAACGTACTGAGATATGTATTCCCCAAACCATTGTTGAGACATCGGTTGCGGAGGATTTTAAAGTCTATCGATAGTTTGCCGCAAGAAGAGCAGGAGTACATACGTTGTCGTGTTGACTACTACTGTAAGTTTACCGACAGTATCATGTTGCCAGACGATGCTCCATCATTGCATGATTTCACATATAGGAAGAGGGAGTCTTATGTACATGACTATGTGAACAGTACATATTTCTTTGATGCCTATGAATACGTCAGGTTCTTTCCCCGTGAATTGCGTTGGGCATATAATCCAGGTGATGTGAATTACCTGTTTCCACTTCCTGAGATAACAAAGAGCCGACCATTGTCTGAAGATGACGGAAATAGGAACAACATACTTCTCAACCTCGACAAGGTGAGACATTTTACGTGGATTTGCGATCCTTTTTCGTGGGAAGAAAAGGAGTGCAAAATACTGTTCAGGGGCGATGCAAGGGACAAGCCACGCCGGCTCAAGTTCATTGACATGTGGAAGGACCATCCATATTGTGACCTTGTGAGCACTGGCAAGATGAGCCTTTACGACCATCTGTACTACAGGTATATTATGGCACTTGAGGGCAACGACGTGGCTTCAAACCTAAAATGGGTAATGTCGAGCAACAGTATTGCCGTAATGCCGCGTCCTACGTGTGAGACCTGGTTTATGGAAGGGAAACTGATACCGAATTATCACTATATAGAGATATCCTCGGATTATCATGACCTCATAGACCGCATAGAATACTTTGAAGCTCATCCTGAGGAAGCAAAGGCAATTATCAAACACTCACACGAGTGGGTGGCACAGTTCTGGAACAAGGAACGAGAGAGATTAATTTCTCTTATGGTATTGGACAAATATTTTAGACTGACAGGTCAAAAATAAAAATAATGAAGGTATGAAACGAACATTTTACATATTATTGTATATCTTAGTGTACTTGATATCCTTGTTGCCTCTAAGGGTTTTGTACGGAATAAGTGACTTTCTCTACATTATTGTATATACGGTGTGGGGCTATCGCAAAAAGATTGTGCGCAAGAATCTTACTGAAAGTTTTCCTGAGAAGGGTAGAGATGAATTATTGGCTATAGAAAAAGGCTTTTACCATTGGCTCTGCGATTATTTCGTTGAAACCATTAAATTGTTGTCAATATCTCGTGGAAATATTTCCAGAAGAATGACGTTTAAGAACAAGGATATGGTTAGAAAGAGCTTCGACAATGGGCGGAATGTTGTTTTATATTTAGGACATTACTGCAATTGGGAGTGGGTGTCAACTCTTCCATTGCACTTTGATGGGTATAAAGAGAGAGTCGTTTTTGGGCAAATTTACCATCCGTTGGAAAATAAACCTGTCAACAATCTATTTCTAAAATTAAGAGGAAGAGCAGGCGCGACGAGCATTTCAATGACGGACACTCTACGGAAGATTATACAGATGAAGCGCGATGGCAAACAATGGATAATAGGATTCATTGCCGACCAAGTGCCGTTGTTGCAGAATATTCACTATTGGGGTGATTTCCTGAATCATGACACCCCGTTCTTTTCGGGAACAGCTACCATAGCAAAAAGGTTTGACACAGATGTGTATTATCTTGATATGAAAAGAACGAAAAGGGGTTATTATGTCGGAGAGTTTCATTTGATGACTACACAACCGATGGTTCTTGGCGAGGAAGAGATTACAACCATTTACGCCAAAAAGTTGGAAGAGAGCATCAGACGTCAACCGCAATTTTGGCTTTGGACACACAACCGATGGAAGCGTACGCATGAGGAATTCAACCTTCGATACGACCCAAAGACCGGAAAGTTTGACACGCGTGACCTTGACGAGATTCGCCGTGAGAAATCTCTTTCTTCTATAGAGAAGGTGGCGTTTGAAGTGAAATAATTTCGTAACAAAAACGACATATCGTTTGGTTTTCACGTTTTTTTTCCGTACTTTTGCACTCAGTAAAACTATAAGTATGAAGAAAACATTATTATTAGTAGTGGCAATATTGGCTGGTGCTTCAGCGTTTGCCCAAAAGAAACCGATGAATGAGTTTATCGACGAACTGATGGCGAAGATGACTCTTGAGGAGAAAATCGGTCAGCTCAACCTCCTGCCTGGTCACGACATTACTACAGGAGCAGTGATAAACAGTCCGTTGGCGCAGCTCACCGAAGAGGGAAAGCTTGGAGCCATACTCAATGTGAAGGGACAGGACAAGATAAAGGAACTGCAGCGTATTGCAGTAAAAAAGAGCCGACTGGGCATTCCACTGCTCGTGGGACAGGATGTCATCCATGGCTATCAGACGGTTTTCCCCATTCCTCTTGCACAGGCTTGTTCGTGGGACATCAAGGCTATAGAAAACGGAGCCCGCATTGCCGCCAAGGAAGCCACTGCACAGGGCATCAACTGGGTGTATAGCCCGATGGTTGACATCGCCATCGACCCCCGCTGGGGACGTGTGGCGGAGGGAGCTGGCGAAGACCCGTTCCTCGGCTGTCGCATCGGCGAGGCAATGGTGAGGGGATTCCAAGGCAACTACGGCAAGGAGAACGTGATGTCATGCGTAAAGCATTTCGCCCTCTACGGGGCAGCAGAGGCTGGCATGGACTACAACACGGTGGACATGAGCCGAGTGAGGATGTACAACCAGTATCTCGCTCCTTACAAGGCTGCCGCCGAGGCTGGCGCCGGTTCTTTTATGTCATCGTTCAATGTCGTTGACGGCATTCCAGCCACTTGCAACAAGTGGTTGCTCACCGACCTGCTGCGCAAGGAGTGGAAATATGATGGTTTCGTAGTCACCGACTATGGTTCCATCAACGAGGCTGTCGTTCATGGCATCGGCGACCAGTCGGTCACTTCCGAACGTGCGTTGAAAGCCGGAACGGATATGGACATGTGCTCCAATGCCTTTATCTCACAATTAGAGGGACTGCTGAAGGCGGG
>JALFCG010000004.1 GCA_022771265.1 Prevotella sp. | reverse complement strand
CAACGACCCCGAGATTACAAATCACGTGCTCTGGCCAACTGAGCTAAAGAGGCGGGTGGGCAAGCTACTTACATCGCGCCGCTACAACCAACTACCTTTGCTACGTTCCCGTCCTGGAGGATTCGAAGGGAGCTGGCCGTGCAAGACTTGCCCGTCTTGCTTGTTTTGCGGGTGCAAAGGTACGCATTTTTTTCCTATTGTGCAAATAAAAAGTGAGAAAAATGAAATATTTCTCATTTTTTCTTGTCAATCAGACAGATATTCACAATAATTTTGTAACTTTGCAGACCATTTTATATATATAAGTAATTAATGACAACTTCAGAATATGTTCAGCTAAGGGCGTTTGCCCGCGTTGACGGTGCCTATTTGGGCATCCTTTGGATTATCAGTTTTTCATGCTACCTGATTGGCATGACCCACCCTATCGTGGGCATGGCCGGTACGGTGATGGCAATTTACAGCCCGTTTTTTGCCACCGTCAGGCTTCGTAAGTTCCGCGACGAGGTGCGTGACGGGGAGATTAGTTTCCTTCGTTCAATGGCCTACTACATGCTGATGTTCTTCTATGCCTCCATTCTTTTCGCCCTTGCCCAATATGCCTACTTCGCCTTTGTAGATGACGGTTTCATCGTGAGACAATATGCAAGTATGCTGCTGTCTGACGAGGCACAGGAGATGATAAAGGCTTACGGACTGACGATGAAGCAAGTGAACGAGGGACTCGACGAGCTTCGCGCCTCGTCGCCCATTTCCATCGTTCTCAACATCATGACAATGAACATCACGATAGGCATATTCCTCAGCCTTCCGGTTGCTGCACTGACGCGGAGGCTGGCACGGCAGGGACGTCAGTAACCGTGCAGACACAACGTTTTGTTTCAATAAAAAAATAACGGGAAACCACTGATGAGAATAAGACTTTTTGTCGTTGCATGCGCACTACTGGCTTTGATGGCCTGCAACCGTGAAAACGGTGTGGGGAAGGATATAGACACCCTCAAGGACAGCGTGACGTTTTGTCGCGAGGAAGGCAAAAACCTCAGAAACAGCAGCCGCTTCACGGAAGCTACAGAGATGCACAAGCGCGGACTTGCAATCGCCGAGAGACTGAAGGACACGCTTGAGATAGTCCAGGCCCTTAACAATATCGGCACCGACTACAGGCGTATGGGCATACTCGACGAGGCATCCTCCTATCACTACAGGGCGCTAAACATAACCAGCCAATACAGTGACAAGGCCGACCTGACGAGCAAGAAGAACGAGGTAGTGTCGCTCAACGGCATCGGCAACATACTCCTGACCATGGACGACCTGAAGTCAGCCGACAGCATCTTCCGACGGGCGTTGCATGGCGAGGAGGAACTTAAGAGTTCTATTGGCTTGGCTATCAACTATGCCAACATTGGCGCAATATTTGCCAGGCAAAACCAGAACGACTCTGCCTTGCACTACTACAACAAGTCGATGGAGATGAACCAAAAGGCTGACTCAAAGCTCGGCATCTCACTGTGCCACACACATATCGGTGAGATATATGAGAAGCAGGGCAAACCCCGCGAGGCTGCAGCCGAATACCTGGAGGCCTACAAGCTCATGAAGGGCGAGGGCGACCGTTGGCACGCCATAGAGTCATGTATTGCACTTGCAGAACTGTATATGAAAAACGGTTTGACCTCCCAAGCCACTCCATATCTCGACGAGGCATGGAGCGCCGCGGAAGGCCTTAACTCCAAGGAACATTTCGCAAGGGTCTATAGGCTGAAATACAAGCTTTACGAAGCCCAAGGCGACTACCGCAAGGCTCTTGCGTCGCTTGAGAAAAGCAATGTCTATAACGACAGTATCACAAACGAGAAGAACATGAAGCACATGCAGAACCTTATGTTGCAACACGAACGGCAGACCAAGGAGTACGCCATCGGGCGACTGGAAAACGAGCTTAACAAGGAAAAGCTCAGCAACACTTACATGGCGTTTGCGGCTGCATTGGTGCTCGTGGTGATGCTTGCGGTCATAGTACTGTTACTAAACAGGTCGCGCCGACAGCAAAAGAGGGCGAAGGAGGACATCACGAAAGCCTACGAGGAGACCAAACGGGCACTGGAGGTCAAGACATCGTTCATGAAAAGCATCAAGCACGAGATACGCACCCCGCTTAACGGCATCATGGGATTCTCGCAGGTGCTTGCAAACATGGTCAAGGGAAACGAACAGCTGTGTCACATGACAGACATTATCGAACGGCAGGGCCAGCAGCTTGCAGAAATCATCGACACCATACTTGAATACACCGACATTGACACCAGGACTCCGAAGATGGAGGAATTCGACTTGGACAGCCTTGTCAACGAAGCGACAAACGCAATATACGACAAGAAGGCCGAGGGCGTGGAAGTGACATATGCAGCCAAGGAAAAGGGCTACAGGATGACCACCGACAGGGAGATGATGAAGATAGCTCTCGGAACCGTTCTCGACAACGCTGCGAAGTTCACCCAAAAAGGCAAGATAGAAATCGATGCAAGAAACGACTACGGCATGATGACCATCATGGTGAGCGACACCGGGCCCGGAATACCGCAGGACAAGAAAGAATGGGTGTTCGAACAGTTCACAAAGGTCGATGACTTCGTGCCGGGCATGGGTATGGGACTTACTCTCTGCCGCGCACTGGTGACACGCTTGGGAGGACTCGTCTGCATCGACGAGAAATACACGGCGGGATGCCGGGTGATTATCAGAATACCGAACATTAAATAGGAAATCATAATATATAAAATGGATATTTCAGTTATCATACCCCTCTTCAATGAGGAAGAATCGTTGCCAGAACTCTACGCGTGGATTGAGCGCGTGATGAAGGCACACAAGTACACGTTTGAGGTAATATTCGTCAACGACGGCTCCACCGACACCTCATGGGAAGTCATTGAGCGTCTCTCGAATGAGTCGGAACACGTGAAGGCGATAAAGTTCCGGCGCAACTACGGCAAGAGCCCCGCACTCTACTGCGGCTTCAAACAGGCGCAGGGCGACGTGGTAATCACCATGGACGCTGACCTTCAGGACTCTCCCGACGAGATACCGGCTCTTTACTCGATGATTATGGAAGACGGCTACGACTTGGTTTCCGGGTATAAGCAAAAACGTTACGACCCTCTGTCAAAAACCATTCCCACAAAGCTCTTCAACGCCACGGCACGCAAAATCAGCGGCATAAAGAACCTGCACGACTTCAACTGCGGTCTCAAGGCTTACCGTCGTGACGTGGTGAAGAACATTGAGGTTTACGGCGAGATGCACCGCTACATTCCTTATCTTGCCAAGAACGCCGGATTCGACAAAATCGGCGAAAAGGTGGTGCACCACCAGGCAAGGAAGTACGGAAAGTCGAAGTTCGGGCTTAACCGCTTCTTCAACGGCTACCTTGACCTGATTACCCTTTGGTTCCTGAGCAATTTCGGAAAGAAGCCGATGCACGTCTTCGGATTCCTCGGCACCATAATGTTCCTGATAGGCTTCGTCTCGGCGTTCGCGCTTGGAGTTGACAAGCTTTGGTGTCTCGCGCACGGCATTCCGCAGCGCCTTGTTACCGACTCGCCTTACTTCTTCATCGCCTTGACGATGATGATGATCGGAACCCAACTGTTTCTGGCAGGATTCGTCGGCGACCTCATAAGCCGCTCATCGTCAGCAAGAAACGACTATCAGATAGAGGAGGAAATAAGATGCGGCGACTGATACCTGCCATAGCACTCGCTGCCATGCTGACAGCATGCACATCGGTTGACTGTCCGGTGGAGAATGTGGTCGCCACATACTACAAGGCGCTCAAGGCCGACGGCAAGCAGGACACGCTGAGGGACACGCTGACCGTGATGACAAGGCTGGCAAGCGGCAAGGACTCGGTGATTCTCAACAGGAGTGTCGCCACGATGTCGTTCCAGTTGCCGGTGAGTTTTGCCAACGAGGCCGACACTTTCACCTTCATACGCATGGGAACCAGCCGCACGATTGTCGATACGGTGTGTATAGAGAAGACCAACCTGCCACAGTTTGAATCCGTTGACTGCAACCTGGTTTATTTCCACGACGTGCTGAACATTCGCCATACACGCCACGGCATCGACTCCATATCCATCAAGAAAGCCCGTATAGATTATGAGAAGACTGACAATTTCCACATTCATTTCAAAAGTGGCATTTAGCCTTTTGCTCGCCGCCTCACCATCGGCGGCAAGCGCACAGGGCAAGCTCTTTGCGCTGCAGAAGGACTCCGTGCCACTGTTTCGTGGCTTTGCCCTATCGGTAGATGTAGCAGGTCCAATAGTCAAGGCGCTCGGAGACTATGGAGAATACGAGGCGGCGCTACGCCTGAATCTGCACGACCAGTATTTCCCCGTGTTTGAACTCGGGTATGGCGAGGCGGACCACAACGACGAGGTGACCCAAATAGCCTACTCCACCTCCGCGCCATATTTCCGCATAGGCTGCGACCTTAACCTCCTGAAGAACAAGCATACGCCCAACCGCATCTACGGCGGCTTGCGCTACGCCTTCACCTCCTACAAGGTTGACATGTCGCGCCCGACGGTGAACGACCCCGTGTGGGGCAATCCCACTTCATTCGAGATAAAGGGCGAAAGCTGCAACCAGCACTGGGCGGAAATAGTGATTGGCATAGACGCCAAAATCACCGGACCGCTGCATCTCGGCTGGAACATTAGGTACAAGCGCCGCTTGTCGCACAAGGACTGCAGCGCCGGAAACACATGGTACATTCCCGGTTACGGCAAATACGGCGACACGAGAATAGGTGCCAACTTCAATGTCATAATAGATATATGAACAAGAAAAGACTTTTGTGGCAGATGCCATTCCTCCTGCTCCTGACAGTCGGCACAATACTGATTATCAGAAAGCAAGACTCAACGCCTTACCAGCACGACCACGGGACAGTGTTCGGTACCACCTACAGCATCACCTACCAGTGCGACTCCAATCTCCAGAAGAGCATTGCTGCCGAACTGCAAAAGGTGGATGACGCCCTGTCGCCATTCAACAAGAAGTCAGTCATCACGGCAGTCAACGAAAACAGGGAAGTGGAGCTTAACGACATGTTCGTTGAGGTGTTCAACATGGCAAAGAAGATTTCCGACGACACCCAAGGAGCTTTCGACATTACAGTAGCGCCTCTCGTGAACGCATGGGGATTCGGATTCAAGACAGGCACCAACCCTACCAGCCGCGATATCGACAGTCTAATGGCATTCATCGGCTACCAGAAGGTAAGGATCGACAACCGCCGACTGGTAAAGCAGGACAAGCGCACCATGCTCGACTGCAGCTCTATTGCCAAGGGATATGGCAGTGACGTTGTAGCAAGGTTTCTCGAAAGCCGCGGAGTGACCAACTACATGGTGGAAATAGGCGGGGAGATTGTCACGAAGGGCATCAGCGAGAAACGCCTTCCATGGAAAATCGGCGTCACCAAGCCTACTGACGACTCCCTTTCCGTATCACAAGACCTCCAAAGCGTCATCAACGTCACTGACAAGTCGATGGCAACAAGCGGCAACTACCGCAACTTCTACTACAAAGGAGGGAAGAAATACGCACATACCATCGACCCGCACACAGGCTATCCTGTCCAGCACAGCATACTCAGCTCTACGGTCATTGCCGACGACTGTGCCACAGCCGACGCATACGCCACCGCATTCATGGTCATGGGCCTGGAAAAAGCAAAAGTCCTGCTGAAACGCCATCCTGAACTGATGGCTTATTTCATTTATTCCGACGAGAAGGGGCAAAACAAGACATGGTTCTCTGACTCGTTGAAAGACAAAATAACCGAACTGAACAACTGAAAATGGCAGAGCTACAACTATACGACAAATTGCTGCAGTTCCCGCTTTTCGCCGGTATGCGCCATGGCGACATAATGGAGCTTGTCGCACACACGAGGCTTGACTTCCGAAAGATGGAAGCCAACAAACTCATCGTACAAGCCGACACACCATGTGAAAATATCATAATGCTCGTAAACGGACAGATTGAGTCAACGACATTTTCTGCCGACAAAGGCTTCTCGGTTATTGAAGTGTTCAACTCACCGTATTCACTTCAGGAAGAGAACCTGTTCGGGGTCTCGCAATGCTATCAAAGTACGTTTACAACAACCACACGCTGCCATTTCATCTCAATCAACAAGAGAGAACTGGTAGCATTATTTGACAAATTCGTGACCATCAGGCTAAACTACCTGAACCTTCTTGCCAGCAAGACACAAAAGACGACACAAGGGAAATGGTTACCCAAAGGCAATGACAACCGTAGCCGCGTCATCCATTTCCTGGTGGAACACAGCCTGCGCCCCGCAGGGTTCAAAACATACAACATACTCATGAAACGCCTGGCGGAAGAAGTGAACGCAAGCAGGCTCGAAGTGTCACGGGAACTAAACAAAATGGAGGCAGAAGGCTTGCTGACACTGTCAAGAGGACGCGTCACAGTGCCTTTCCTTGAAAGACTTGTCACTTTATAGTTAAAAATTACTTATATAATAATGTATGTGCATTATTTTTACTAATTTTGCATGACATTTGAAACAGAACAGAAAAGTATGAATGAAAAATCATCAGAAACAGAAATGGAACAGAAACGACTAAACCCGTTCTTCGAACCATATAACACACTGCACGACACTGTGCCGTTTGACCGTATCACTCTGAACGACTATGAAGAGGCATTCGTCGAAGGCATAAGAAGGGAAGACGAACAGTTGGAGAAAATTATCAACAATCCCGAAAAGCCTACATTTGACAACACCATCGTTTACGAGGAAGATGGAAAGGAACACTATTACGACTTGCTTTCACGCGTATCGACAGTGTTCTTTAACATGCTCAGCGCCAATACCAACGACGAGATGGATGCCTTGGCACAAAAAATACAGCCGATGCTTACAAAGCATGCCAACGACATCAGGCTTAACGAGAAACTATTCCAGCGAGTCAAGCACGTCCACCGCTTCCACCGAATACTTACGAAAGAGGAAAAACAACTGCTCGACAATGAGTTCGACGGATTCGTCAGAAGCGGAGCATTGCTCGACAACGAGGGAAAAGAACGACTCAGACAGATAACAGAAGAGGCAAGCATGCTCTCATTGCAGTTCTCGCAAAACCTCCTTAAAGACACAAAAGCATTCTCACTGCACATTACAGACGAGGCTGACCTCGACGGACTGCCTGAAACAGCTCGATCGGCAGCTGCACAGGAAGCACGCGAACAGGGATTGGAAGGATGGGTGTTTACACTCGACTTCCCAAGCTACAGTCCTTTCATCACCTACTCGACTCGCCGAGACCTCAGAAAGCAGATGTATATGGCAAAAAACACGCTCTGCTATCACAAAAACAGCGAAGACAACAGCGAGATATGCAAAAAGCTCATCAACCTTAGGCTTGAACTGGCACAACTACTCGGATACCCAAGCTATGCCGACTATGTCCTGGTCAAACGTATGGCTTCAAAAAAACGCAACGTTTACAAGCTGCTTAACGACTTGATAAATGCATATAAGCCAACGGCGGAAAAAGAGAAAACCAACATTGCCGACATGGCAATGAGACACTGTAAAAGAGAGGAAATGACTACACGCATAGAACCGTGGGATACTCCCTTCTGGGCTCACAAGCTGAAACTGAAAAAATACAAGATTGACGCTGAAATGTTACGCCCGTACTTTGAACTAAACAACGTCATAAAGGGAGTATTTGGCCTCGCTACAAGACTTTACGGAATAACGTTCAAGGAAAACTCCAACATCCCAGTTTACCATCCTGACGTAAAGGCATACGAAGTGTTTGACAAGGACGGTTCCTATCTCGCCGTTCTATATGCTGACTTCCATCCAAGAAAAGGAAAGCAGTCGGGAGCATGGATGACCGAATACCAGGGACAATGGATTGACTCGAAGGGCAAGAACGTCAGACCACATGTCAGCCTTGTCATGAACTTCACAAAGCCGACTGACGACAAACCGGCACTGCTCACCCTGGGCGAAGTGGAGACATTCCTGCATGAGTTCGGGCACTCGCTACATGGCATCTTCGCCAACTCAAGGTTTGAAAGTCTCAGCGGAACTAATGTATGGTGGGACTTCGTGGAACTACCTTCGCAGTTTATGGAGAATTATGCAGTGGAAAAAGACTTCCTGCAGACTTTCGCCTTCCACTACAAGACGGGAGAAGTGATTCCGGACGAACTGATAAAGAAGGTGACAAGAAGCCGGAACTTCAATGTAGCACTCTCTTGCCTTCGACAGGTCAAGTTCGGACTCATCGACATGGGATTCTACACAAGGACAAAACCCATCGGCGAGAATGAAGACATAAGAGAACTCGAGATTCAGGCTGCCAGGAACGCTGAGCTAAAGCCAAACAACGCAAGACGACTGAATACTTGCATGACAGTACAGTTCAGCCACATCATGGCAGGGGGATATTCTGCAGGATACTACAGTTACAAATGGGCAGAAGTACTTGACGCTGACGCTTTTTCAATGTTTAAGCTAAAGGGAATATTCAACCAGGAAGTGGCACAGTCGTTCCGTGACAATATCCTCTCGAAGGGTGGCACTGAGCATCCGATGATTCTATACAAGCGATTCAGGAAAAAAGAACCGACCATTAAGGCACTGCTCAAGAGGAACGGTATCAAAATGTAATAAACCAATTGTAATGCAACTATGGAAGAGAAGCAACTTAAGCTTGACATGCGATATCTGCGCATGGCAAAAATATGGGCGGAAAACAGCTATTGCAAAAGAAGACAAGTGGGAGCTCTCGTCGTAAAAGACCAAATGATCATCAGCGACGGATTCAATGGCACACCCAGCGGGTTCGAGAACGTGTGTGAGGAAAACAATGTCACGCTGCCATATGTGCTGCACGCCGAGGCAAACGCCATAACTAAACTCGCACGAAGTTCCAACAACAGCGACGGAGCGACGCTTTACGTCACTGACGCTCCTTGCATAGAATGCTCAAAACTCATCATACAGGCAGGAATAAAACGCGTGGTTTACTCACGTGAATACCGCCTCGACGACGGCATCAAGTTGCTTCGACAGGCAAATGTGAAAGTAGAATTCTTAAATCCAGACAACTATGTATCGGAACAAGACTAACAGGCTCATGCCCTTGTTTATGGCCATATGCGTGGTCATAGGAATACTTATCGGCACTTTTTACGCCAATCATTTCTCAGGCAACAGACTGAACATAATAAACACCAGCGGCAACAAGCTGAACAACCTGCTACACATTATTGACGACCAATATGTGGACACGGTGAACATGAACGACCTCGTGGAAAAGGCAATGCCTCAGATTCTTTCTGAACTTGACCCTCATTCCGTTTATATCAACGCAAAGGACGTGCAGAGCGCAAACGACGACCTCAGCAGCTCTTTTTCAGGAGTCGGCATTGAATTCACAATACGACAGGACACCATCCACGTGCAGAATGTGATAGGTAACGGTCCCGCTGAAAGGGCTGGAGTCATTGCCGGAGACAAGATTGTGAGCATCGACGACAAGCCGTTTGTCGGAAAAATTGTCACAACAACCGAATCCATGAGACGCCTCAAAGGTCCAAAGGACACAAAAGTAAAACTCGGCCTGCTTGGATACAAGGCAAAAAAAGTCAGATATGTCACTGTGACAAGGGGTGAAATACCTCAGAAGAGCATTTCTGCCACTTATATGCTCAACAACAATACTGGATATATCAAAATAAAGAAGTTCGCGGAAAACACTTACCCGGAACTACTGATTTCACTCGCACAGCTATCACAGAACAATCTCCAGAACCTTGTGATTGACCTTAGGGGAAATCTCGGAGGATACATGGCGTCGGCAGTGCAGATAGCAAACGAGTTCCTGCCGAAAAACCGACTGATCGTGTATATGGAAGGACGGCGGTCGCCACGACAGGACTTCATCAGCGACGGAAAGGGCAGCTATCAGCATATACCTTTGATAGTGCTCATCGACGAAGCGTCGGCATCGTCGTCGGAAATCGTTTCCGGTGCCATACAGGATAACGACAGGGGAACAATTATCGGAAGAAGGTCATTCGGAAAGGGACTGGTACAAAAACCTCTTTCGTTCAAGGACGGCTCCATGATACGATTGACTACTGCAAGATATTACACGCCATCCGGACGCTGCATACAGAAGCCATACTCCTCCGGTGCCGACAAGGATTACGAAGAAGACCTTCTCAACCGTTACCAAAACGGAGAATACTTCTCGCAGGACAGCATTAAACACTCCGGAAAGAAATTCCATACCAACAACGGCAGGGTAGTATATGGCGGTGGTGGCATCACGCCTGACATCTTCGTACCAGAAGACACGTTGGGAATAACTTCTTATTACAAGGAAGCGGCAATGTCAGGACTTATACTCCAGTTCGCATTTGAATATACCGACGAAAACCGCCAGCGCCTAAATGCACTTGGAGACTACAAGGCTATCACATCCTTCCTCAAGAAGAACAACATCGTTGAAAAGTTCGTGACCTACGCCGACAAGAACGGACTGAAGCGACGCAACCTTATGATAAAGAAGTCATACGCGTTGCTTGAGAGATATGTCGTCAGCCGAGTAATTTACAACATTCTCGATGAAGAGGCATGGACCATGTATCTCAACATTGACGACCCGACAGTGGAAAAGGCCCTCGAAATACTGAGGCAAGGCAAGGCCTTCCCCAAAAACACAGAAACGAAAAGTACCAAAGGGAAAGTGGCAAGGGCAATGATTCCATATGACCACAATGGTACACACTTTGAAACAAACTTTGTATGCACGACAAGTCGGAGTTGAGAAAAATTGTCAGACAACGCAAGGGAGAGTTCTGCAAAAAGCAATTGGAAGAGCTCTCTCTTGATGTTGTCAACAAGCTAAAGGCCAACACGCATTTCAGAAACGCACAGACCGTAATGCTCTACTCGTCATTACCTGACGAGGTTGACACCCGCCAGCTTCTCAAGGACACATTGATTGAGGGGAAAACAATATTGCTTCCGAAAGTGACAGGCGAAACGACAATGGAGCTGCGCACATACCGTGGCGATGCCGACCTTTCCATCGGCTATTTTGACATAATGGAACCTTCAGGATTACCATTTACCGACTACGACAAAATTGACGTAGCAGTGATTCCCGGAATGGCTTTCGACCAACGCGGCAACAGGCTTGGCAGAGGAAAAGGCTACTACGACCGCTTCCTGTCAAAACTTCCTACGCATATATATAAAATAGGTGTATGTTTTGACTTCCAGAAGTTCGAGATTATTCCAGCCAGTCCAACTGACGTGGCAATGGACATTGTCATATAGCACGAAACGTATTAGCTGAACCTCACGTGATATATGACCTGGGCGCCTACATGATGGTTCAGCAATGCCACATAATAATCGCGTTTCATTGAGAGTTCCTGCCTGAGAGCGGCACTTGACAACCTGACAACAAGGGTTTGGTTTTCCACAAATACGTTCAATGTGTGCCTGGCTATCGTTTCTCCAGCCACCTCTGGCCATGCGTCAACCACACGTTTCTGAAGCAGCGGGGTCTCTAAACCGTTAACCCGGAGGTTTTGCATTACCAGGTCTTTTATCGATTTCACATCTCTCTTAAACATGGCTACAATGGTTTGATGAGTTGTGGATGGATATTTCGCCATCAGCGACATTGAAAATCCGATAGTCGTAGCAATAGTTGTGCAAGATGTCCTCAAGGTGGCTGCGGTCAGTGTCGGTGATGAACGTCTGTCCGAAATTGTCACCAAGGACAATGTCAACAATGCGAGCCACTCTTTCAGCGTCAAGTTTGTCAAAGATGTCATCGAGCAAAAGTATTGGAGTAGTATGCGAAGCTGTACGTTTGAGAAACTCAAACTGAGCCAACTTCAGGGCAATGGAAAACGTCTTGTTCTGCCCCTGGCTTCCTTCCTTCTTTAATTGTCGGCCATTGATGGTGAAATTAAGGTCGTCACGATGAACACCGTGAAGCGAATAGCCGACCACACGGTCCTTCATGCGGTCACGACGAATAACCTCCAAAAGAGGTCCTCGCTGGCAATGGGAAACATATTCGATTGCCACATTGTCTTTCGATGAGGCTATCTCGTTGAGGTATGTCCGGAACACCGGCGTAAACTCTTCAAGGAATGCGCGTCGTGCGGAATAAATCCTTTCGCCCTCAGAAGCCATCTGCTCTTCAAGAATGTCCATTAACGCAGGGTCTGGCTCCATTTCCGCTTTCAGCATCGTATTTCTCTGCTGCAAGGCTTTTGCGTATCTGACCAACGCGTCCATATAGAGCCTGTCATACTGCGATATTACCATGTCCATAAACCTCCTTCTGTCCTCGCTCTGTCCTTCGATGAGCCATGTGTCCGCCGGCGAGACGAACACGATAGGGATAAGCCCTATGTGGTCGGCAAGTTTCCTGTATTCCTTGTCATTGCGCTTGAACCGTTTCTTCACACCTTTCTTCAATGCACATGAAACGACCTCTTGTTCCCCTTCTTCCGTTTCGTATCGTCCCTCAATCATGAAATAAGGCTCATCATGCTTTATTAATTGCGAATCAATAGGATTGGAAACACTTCTGCAAAACGAGAGATAGTATATGGCATCGAGAATATTCGTCTTCCCTACCCCATTCTGTCCCACGAGACAATTCATCTTTGGCGACCATTCAACTGTCGCCATACCAATATTCTTAAAGTTGACAATTGTGAGCGTTTTGAGTATCATAAGCAAAAAATACTGCCTTTTTAGTGCAAAGTTACAAGTTTTCTCACTTAAAAACAAAAAAAGTCGGGAATAAATTTCAATATCTGCAAGAAAATTGGTAATTTTGCAGCAAATTTTGCTTGAAAACAAAAATAAAATATAAAATAATGGCAAATATCAAAGACCAAAAGAGTGTAGTGGAAGAAACACTCAGCACTCAGGAAGCTTTCTTCGCAAAGAACAAGAAGGCAATCATTTACGGTGTCTTGGCAGTAGTGGTAATTATTGCAGGCATCATCGTTTACAACACTTATGTGTCAGCTCCACGTGAGGACAAGGCAAGCACCATCCTCGCAAAGGGACAGCAACTCTTCGGAGAAGAGCAGTTTGAGAAGGCTCTTAACGGAGACAAGGCAGGATTCCCAGGACTCCTTTCTGTAGCAAGTGAATACGGAAGCACTGATGCAGGAAACCTCGCCAACCTCTATGCAGGACTTTGCTATGCCAACCTCGGCAAATGGAATGAGGCTGCACAGTACATTGAGAAGTTTGACTCCAAGGGTGACTTCATGATCAGCCCTGCTGCAGAAGGCGCTTTAGGCAATGCCTATGCACATCTCAACCAGCTTGACAAGGCTGTAAAGCACTTGACCAACGCTGCGGACAAAGCTGACAACAACAGCCTTTCTCCAACGTTCCTCGTTCAGGCAGGAGAGATTCTCGAAAGCCAAGGCAAGGCAGAAGAGGCTCTGAAGCTTTACCAAAAGGTTAAGACAAAGTACTTCAATTCAATGCAGTACCAGTCAATAGACAAGTATATCGAAAGAGTTACAAAGTAAAATGGCTACAAAAAACCTTTCGGACTATAATCTGGCCAACGTGCCCGATGCGAGCAACATGTGCTTCGGTATCGTTGTTTCTGAATGGAACAGCGAAATCACCGGAGCATTGCTCGACGGATGCGTTAGCACCCTTGAGAAACATGGAGCAATCCCGGAGAATATCCACGTGAAAACCGTTCCAGGCAGTTTCGAACTCATCTATGGAGCACACCAGATGACGCTGAACGACGGTTTCGACGCCGTGATTATCCTTGGATGTGTCATTCGTGGAGAAACACCGCATTTTGACTATATCTGCGAAGGGGTAACCGCTGGAATAGCACGGCTTAACGCCACCAGCCACACTCCCATTGTTTACGGTCTGCTTACTTGCGAAAACGAGCAACAGGCAAAGGACCGTAGCGGGGGAAGACTCGGCAACAAGGGAGACGAATGTGCCGTAGTAGCAATCAAAATGGCAAAATTCTAACTTTTATGGGTATGCGCTTTGTTTCATGGAATGTCAACGGACTGAGAGCTTGTGAAGGTAAGGGTTTCAGTGAAGTGTTCAAACAGCTCGACGCTGATTTCTTTTGTCTTCAGGAAACAAAAATGCAAGCAGGACAATTGGACCTTGCTTACGACGGTTACGAATCATTCTGGAACTATGCAGACAAAAAGGGTTATTCCGGAACAGCAATATTCACACGCCACAAGCCACTTGCCGTCACTTATGGAATAGGCATTGACCTTCACGACCACGAAGGCAGGGTTATAACCCTTGAGATGGACAAATTCTTCCTGGTCACCGTTTATGTGCCTAATGCGCAAGACGAGTTGAAGCGACTGGACTATCGCATGCAATGGGAAGACGACTTCCTTTCATACATAAAGGCGCTCGACGAGAAAAAGCCTGTAATCGTTTGCGGTGACCTTAATGTAGCTCACCAGGAAATTGACCTGAAGAATCCAAAGACCAACAGGCGCAACCCCGGTTTCACCGACGAGGAACGAGGAAAATTCTCGCATTGGCTTGAAAGCGGATTCACCGACACGTTCCGGCATCTTTATCCAGAGCAGGTGACGTACTCATGGTGGTCTTACCGTTTCAGAGCCCGTGAGAAAAACACTGGTTGGCGCATCGACTATTTTGTAACATCTAACAGAATTGACAAAATGATAGTAGATGCCAAGATTCACACGGAAATTTTTGGCAGTGACCATTGCCCTGTGGAACTTGATTTGTCAGATTTTTGACACTTTGCACAAAAACAGTTAAAAGAGTTAATTTTTGCAAGAATTTATACCCTATATTGCCTTTCCTTTGTTTTATTAATAAACTAAGGAAAGGCAATACTGTTATCAAGTGTGTCTCAAAGAATCTAATCCTCCAAGAAAAAATAAAAAACTTAAAATATAAAAAATGAAAAAAGCTTTATCAATCCTACTTTTGTTAGGACTCACCATTACTGCTTTTGCACAAATGGTTGACCCTGTGAAGTTCACTTCAAAATTGGAAATGCTGAAAGGCGAAGAAGCTCAAATCGTGTTCAGCGGAAAAATCGACGCCGGTTGGCATGTATATTCTACAAACCTTGGCAACGACGGACCAATCTCAGCCACTTTCAACCCCGTAAACATGGAGGGAGTTGAAATTGTTGGAAAACTTACTCCTAAGGGAAACGAGATTTCACAGTTTGACAATATGTTCGGAATGAAACTGAGATTTTTTGAGGGAAGCGTAACATTTGTTCAAAAAATCAAGTTTACCAAACCTAATTATAGTATCAATTGCTACCTTGAATATGGAGCATGCAACGATGAGACATGCATGCCACCTACAGAAGTCACATTCACTGCCAAGGGGAAAAGCCCCGCAGTAGCCGCTGTCAAGGAAAAGGAAAAGACAGAAGATGCAGCTTCAACACAAGAGAAAGAGGCAAAGGAAGTGGCTGAAGAAACCACATCCGACACCACAGCCGTAGCTCCTGCAACAACCGACAGCCTGGTTGCCGGCGAGACTGCAGAGTCAGACCTTTATCGTCCGGTCATCAACGAGCTTAAGGCTTATGAGGACAACCCTATTGACAGTTCGCTGTTCTACATCTTCCTTGCAGGATTTGCCGGTGGATTCCTCGCTCTCCTGACTCCATGCGTATGGCCGATTATCCCAATGACTGTCAGCTTCTTCCTCAAGCGTAACAAGGAACGTTCCAAGGCTATCCGCGAGGCAGTGACTTACGGCATCTCGATAGTAGTCATCTATGTTGTGTTAGGACTTGTAGTGACAATGCTCTTCGGTGCAAGCGCGCTCAACGCACTTTCCACAAATGCTATTTTCAACATCTTCTTCTGCCTTCTTCTCGTAGTCTTTGCAGCATCGTTCTTCGGAGCTTTCGAGATTACGCTGCCTTCTTCATGGAGCAACAAGATTGACGAGAAGTCAGAAAACACCAGCGGAATGCTCAGCATCTTCCTTATGGCGTTTACACTCACTCTCGTGTCTTTCTCCTGCACAGGTCCAATCATCGGCTTCCTGCTTGTGGCAGTATCGACACAGGGCAGCATACTTGCACCGACCATTGGAATGCTCGGATTCGCAATAGCCCTTGCCATTCCTTTCACTCTCTTCGCAATGTTCCCGAGCCTTCTGAAGTCAGCACCGAAGTCAGGCGGATGGATGAACGTTGTAAAGGTTGTGCTTGGATTCATCGAGCTCGCATTCGCCTTGAAGTTCCTCTCGGTTGCCGATTTAGCATACGGTTGGCATATTCTTGACCGTGAGGTGTTCCTCTGCCTCTGGATTGTCATCTTCGGTCTTCTTGCCATCTATCTGTTCGGATGGCTTAAGTTCCCACACGACAACCCTGAAAATCGCACCAATGTTCCGCAGTTCTTCTTGGGAATGATTTCAATGGCATTCGCAATCTACATGATACCAGGTCTTTGGGGAGCACCGCTTAAGGCAATCAGCGCCTTCGCCCCTCCCATCAATACCCAGGACTTCAATCTTCACAAGGCTTCCGTAGAGCCAAAGTCGCACGACTTTGAGGAAGGCATGGCGATGGCAGCATCACAAGGTCGCCCAGTTATGATTGATTTCACAGGTTTTGGATGTGTCAACTGCCGAAAGATGGAAGCAGCCGTTTGGACTGACCCACAAGTGGCACAAGTACTCAACGAAAAATATGTGCTCATTTCACTGTATGTTGACGACAAGACACCTTTGGCTCAACCAATAGAAGTGACAGAAAACGGTCAAAAGCGTACACTGCGCACCGTAGGTGACAAGTGGAGTTATCTGCAGCGAGTAAAGTTCGGTGCAAATACCCAGCCATTCTATGTACTTATTGACAATGAAGGAAAGCCACTCAACGGCAGCCGTTCATACGACGAAGACATACAGAAATATATTGATTTTCTCCAAAAAGGACTGGATAATTACAAGAAATAATCTATGCAGGAAAACACTATACGTGAGAGCATAATAGCTCTCCTCAACAAAGAAGTAGTCCCTGCCATCGGTTGCACCGAACCGATGGCAGTGGCTCTTGCCACAGCACGTGCAGCAGAGGCACTCGGATGTCGTCCGAAAAAAATCAAAGCTCTTCTTAGTGCTAACATTCTCAAGAACGCGATGGGTGTAGGAATTCCAGGAACAGGGATGATTGGATTGCCTATTGCCATTGCCCTCGGCGCTCTCATAGGCAAGTCGGAATACCAGCTTGAAGTGCTGCGCGACCTCACCCCGCAATCACTTGAAGAAGGAAAACAATACATTGAAAAGGAATGTATCGACATTGCCCTAAAAGAAGGAATAACCGAAAAGCTATATGTTGAGATAATATGCAGTGACGAAGAAGGAAACACCTCGTCAGCCATCATTGCAGGCAGTCACACCAATTTCATATACATCAGCTCTCCCAAAGAAGTCATACTGGACAAGCAGCACACATCAGAAGGCACTGATGTTGAAGATGACATACAGCTTAATCTGAGAATGGTGTATGATTTCGCGACTACAGCCCCACTCGACGAGATTCGTTTCATCCTCAAGACAAAGGAATACAACATGAATGCTGCCCGAAAGGCAATACTCGGCAACTATGGCCACAACCTGGGAAAAACCATCGACCGCCCGTTAGCTCAAGGTATTTTCGGTAAAAGCATTTTCTCACATATCATTGCACGCACGGCTTCAGCTTGCGATGCACGAATGGGTGGAGCTCTTATTCCTGTCATGAGCAACAGTGGCAGCGGCAATCAAGGCATCTGCGCCACTAATCCAGTGGCTGTCTATGCCAAGGAGAACGAGAACACTGAGGAAGAACTCATACGCGCCCTCACGCTCAGCCATCTCACAGCCATATACATTAAGCAGAGCTTGGGCAAGCTATCAGCTCTTTGTGGTTGTGTTGTGGCATCCATAGGCAGCAGTTGCGGCATTACATATCTTATGGGCGGCGACTACCAGCGCGTCTGCAATGCTGTTAAGAACATGATAGCCAACCTTACAGGAATGATTTGTGACGGCGCGAAACCAAGCTGTGCACTCAAGATTTCCTCCGGTGTAAGTACAGCCATACTCTCAGCCCTTCTGTCAATGGAAGGCAAATGCGTAAGCAGTGCAGAAGGAATCATTGACGACGATGTTGATAAAAGCATCCATAACTTGACAAGTATCGGTGCCGACGCAATGCGTGCAACTGACGATATGGTGCTGAATATCATGACCCACAAGTGTTGATTTTTCGCAAAAACAAAAAAATTAATTATAAAATCATTGTTTTTTCAAGAAAAATCATTAACTTTGTCGCCAATAAGAAAATTATAAAATGGCAATACAGAAAATTGACAAGCTCGACAAGCAAATCCTGAGAATGATTGCTGCTGATGCAAGAGTACCTTTTCTTGAAGTGGCAAGAGCATGTAATGTCAGTGGAGCTGCAATACACCAGCGTATTCAGAAACTGACAAGTATGGGAATACTTAAAGGGTCACAATTCGTTCTCGACCCAGAGAAAATTGGATATGAAACCTGCGCTTACATAGGTCTTAACCTTCGTAATCCTGAAAAGTTTGACACTGTGGTCAAGAAACTCTATGAGATACCTGAAGTAGTGGAATGTCACTATACGACAGGCGACTTCGACCTTTTCATAAAGATTTACGCAGTCAATAACCATCATCTGCTCAACATCATTCACGACAAGTTGCAACCTCTTGGTCTTGCAAGAAGCGAGACTATCATAGCATTTAACTCAGTCATAAGCCGACAGTTGCCTATCGACAACATTCCGGTTGAAGACGACGACGAATGATTATGTCTTGTCTCTCCCTCCGAGACCTTCGGGTGGAGAGACAAGTTTGTCTTCCGACTCCAAGGCATTCCAAATAGAATACCTTACCTCAGGAGCCATCCCCTCAATGGTTTTGTAAAGCTCTCGTATCTCTGCACGATGGGAGTCATTCTCGTATGGACAGATTTTTACTTGTTTTTCATAATTGCTCTGTTCTGCATATTCCTTGATATCCCTTTCTTCACAAAAACATAAAGGCCGGATAATGGTCAACGGCATCTTGCGCATCTTCAATACGACAGGCATTGTGGAAAATTGGCCTTGGAAGAAGGTGTTCATCAGTGCCGTGTGTATTATGTCGTCGTTGTGGTGTCCAAGGGCTATCTTGTTGCAGCCAAGTTCTTGCGCGAGGTTGAACATCTGTTTCCTACGATGCCATGAGCAAAGGAAGCACTTGGGCTTATGTGTTGGTATGGTCTCGTCAAATGATGTGGTAACAACGTGTAGCCTTACGCCAAGATTCTCGCAGAAGCGTGAGAGATAGTCTGTTGAGGTCTCATAGCGCACGTTTGCCATTCTCACATGAACAGCCTCAACGGTGAATTGCGGTTTTATTATCCGGCTTCGCTTTGCCAGGAGCTCAAGCAGCAGCAGTGAGTCCTTACCACCTGAGAGACCGACAAGAATATGGTCGCCATCCTCAATAATCCGGAATCGACCCATTGCCTTCTTGAAGGCTTTCGTCAAACGCCGCTCCACTTCTGTCATTTCATAAACACAAGATATACGGCACAGATAATCAGGAAGAATGCCAATATGTGGTTCCAGTGCAGGTTCTGTCCCTGAAACAGTATGTTGGCGATAACGGCGAATACAGCGAGGCTGACACACTCCTGTATCACCTTGAGCTGCACGAGGTTAAACGGTCCGCCATTGCCTTGAAAACCAAGGCGGTTGGCTGGAACCTGACAACAATACTCAAAGAAGGCGATGCCCCACGAAAAGGCTATCACCCCGATGAGCGGCCACTTCGCTGAAGCACCTGTCTCCTGTAGCTTCAGATGCCCATACCAAGCAAGTGTCATAAAGACATTGCTTAGTATGAGCAACATTATTGTATATAGTCCGTTCATTTCAGTTTCTCGTTCATTGCAGCTGCTGCACGGCGGCCGTCGCCCATGGCAAGGATGACGGTGGCTCCTCCACGTACAATGTCACCACCGGCAAACACTGTCGGGCGCGAGCTCTGCATTTGTTCGTTCACGGCTATTGTGTTCTTGCGGCCAAGTTCAAGACCCTCGATAGACTTCGGTACAAGTGGGTTTGGCGATACGCCAACGGCAACTATCACCTGGTCAACATCCACAGTAACCGTCTTTCCCTCGACAGGCACAGGACTGCGGCGACCCGATGCGTCAGGCTCACCGAGCTCCATCACCTGCAGCACAGCCTGACAAACGGCACCCTTCTCGTCAGCCTTGTACTCGATGGGGTTGTGCAGACAGAGGAAGTTGATGCCCTCCTCCTTGGCGTGTTTCACCTCTTCAAGACGTGCCGGCATTTCTTCTTCCGAACGACGATATACGAGAGTGACATCTGCACCAAGGCGCTTTGCCGTTCGGCAAGAGTCCATTGCAGTGTTTCCACCACCTACCACTATGACTTTCTTGCCAAGGTTGATAGGAGTGTCTGACAATGGGTCAGCAGCATCCATCAGGTTCACGCGGGTCAGATACTCGTTTGACGACAATATGTTAATAGCATTTTCTCCAGGGATGTTCATGAAGTTTGGCAGACCAGCTCCTGAACCGACGAATATTCCCTTGAAACCGCTGTTCTCAAGCTGTTCTACTGACACTGTCTTGCCAACGATACAGTCGGTCTGGAAGTGTACGCCCATCTTCTTCAGGTTCTCTATCTCCACATCCACTATCCGGTTGGGCAGACGGAACTCAGGAATACCGTATTTCAACACTCCGCCAATCTCGTGCAGAGCCTCGAACACATGGACTTCGTATCCCAGCTTCACCATGTCGCCTGCAAAGCTCAATCCTGAAGGACCTGAACCCACCACGGCAACCTTTATTCCGTTGGCAGGAGCTATCTCAGGCAACGACATCTGTCCGCTCTCGCGCTCGTAGTCGGCTGCGAAACGTTCCAGATAGCCAATAGCCACTGCAGGCTCGTTCATCTTCAGGTGTATGCATCGGCTCTCACACTGCTTCTCCTGTGGACACACGCGACCGCAGACAGCAGGCAGGGCCGATGTCTGCTTCAGTACCTTGGCAGCACCGAGAATGTTTCCACGTTCAATGTTCTTGATAAACGATGGTATGTTGATGTTCACCGGACAGCCTTCCACACATGTAGGCTTTGCACAGTCGAGACAACGCTTCGCCTCCGTCATTGCCATTTCGAGCGTCAGTCCCTTGTTCACCTCCTCAGTTCTTGTTGTGGCACGATATACAGGGTCGAGCTCCGGCATCTGCACACGCTTTATGGCAGTGCGCTCCTTTGGCTTCATAGCGGCACGCACCTCCTTGCGCCAGTCGGCATTGCGATCGGTAAGAGTCTCTATCGACTCTTCCTCTGTATCAGTCCGTTTGGTTTCTGCGGCAGTGTCGGCAGTCGGTTCTTTTTCCGGTTCTTGCTTGTCGGTCACTCCGGAGAGATGGTCGGTATAGTGTTCCATTTCCTCTTGTTCCTCGCGCTTGAATGTTCCCATTCGCTTGAACATCTCATCCCAATCGACAAGAGCTCCGTCGAATTCCGGTCCGTCGATGCACACGAACTTTGTCTTGCCTCCGATGGTGAGTCGGCATGCTCCACACATACCCGTTCCGTCCACCATGATGGTGTTGAGGGAAACGTCGGTTGGGATGTTGTACTTCTGTGTGAGCAGGCAGCTGAACTTCATCATGACAGGAGGGCCGATGGCGAACACCTTGTCGATATGTTCCTGCTGGATGAATTTCTCTATACCCACGGTGACAACGCCCTTTTCCCCGTAAGAGCCGTCGTCGGTCATGATAATAAGCTCGTCGCTGCTCTCGCGCACCTCGTCCTCAAGAATAATCAAGTCGCGCGAGCGGCCTGCTATTACGGAGAGTACACGGTTTCCGGCAGCTTTCAGTGCTCTGATGATGGGCAGCATCGGTGCTACTCCCACTCCACCTCCTGCACAGATGACTGTACCGAAATTCTCTATATGTGTCGGATTTCCCAATGGTCCCACGACGTCAGTGATATAGTCGCCTTCGTTGAGCGAGCATAGTTTCTGTGAGGAAAGTCCCACACGCTGTACCACTATGGTTATTGTGCCCTTCTCTATGTCGGCATCGGCAATGGTAAGCGGCATACGCTCTCCCTTGTTCCCCACTCTAATGATGACAAAGTTTCCTGCCTTTCGGCTCTTGGCAATCAGTGGTGCCTCAACCTCGAAAAGGAATACCTTCTCCGAGAACTGGTGTTTTCTTACTATTCTATTCATTTCGTACGATATTCAATATTCAACCTTCAATGTTCAATTTATCAAGTCGCATCCCATGTAAGGAACGAGGGCTTTTGGCACACGGATGCCTTCCGGCGTCTGGTTGTCTTCGAGAATGGCGGCAACGATGCGCGGAAGTGCGAGGGCTGAGCCATTGAGGGTGTGGCAAAGCTCAATTTTCTTGTCCTCGGCATGGCGATAGCGGCACTTCAGGCGGTTTGCCTGATAGGTGTCGAAGTTGCTGACCGACGAAACTTCAAGCCAGCGCCCCTGTGCCTCAGAATAGACTTCAAAGTCGTAGCAAATGGCGGAAGTGAACGACTGGTCGCCACCGCAGAGCAACAGGATGCGGTAAGGCAGCTCCAGTTTCTTGAGCAGTCCCTCTACATGGGCAAGCATCTCCTTGTGCGACTCCTTGGAGTGCTCGGGCTTGTCGATGCGTACGATTTCAATCTTTGAGAACTCGTGCAGGCGGTTCAAGCCACGCACGTCCTTGCCGTAGCTGCCTGCCTCACGACGGAAACACTGCGTGTAGGCACAGTTCTTTATCGGCAGTTCCTTCTCGTCGAGGATGACATCGCGATAGATGTTCGTCACAGGCACCTCGGCGGTAGGAATAAGGTAGAGGTCGTCAACCTCGCAGTGGTACATCTGTCCCTCTTTGTCAGGCAGCTGGCCTGTGCCATAGCCCGAGGCTTGGTTGACCACTGTCGGGGGCATCACCTCAGTATATCCGGAGGCGCGAGCCTCGTCGAGGAAGAAGTTGATGAGTGCCCGCTGCAGGCGTGCTCCCATACCTATATATACAGGGAATCCTGCTCCAGTTATCTTCACTCCGAGGTCAAAGTCGATGAGGTTATATTTCTTTGCCAGCTCCCAGTGAGGCAGCTTGGCGTCCTTGTTTTCCGGGTTTACGTTCCAATTGCCGACGGTGTCGTTTCCGTCACATTCCTTCAGGTTGCTCTTCACCACGTGGTTGTCCTCTGCAGCTGCACCTTCAGGCACTTCGTCGTAAGGAATGTTAGGTATTTGGCAGAGCAGCGTTGTGAGCTCGCTTTCCGCATTTGCCATTTGCTCCTGCAGGGTCTTGTCCTGCTGTTTAAGGTCAGCGACATGCTTCTTTGTCTCTTCAGCTTCCTCTTTCTTCCCCTCCTTCATCAGCGAGCCTATTTTGGCTGCCATCTGCTTTGCCTCTTGCCTCACCTTGTCGAGTTGTTGTTGCGACTCGCGTCGGCGCTTGTCAATGGCAAGAACATTGTCGATGGCTTCCTTTGCACCAGCAAAGTGTTTCTTCTCAAGGCCACGTATCACGCGGTCAGTTTCCTCAGTAATGAGTTTCAGTGTAAGCATAATTATGTCTCTTTTTGTTTATATTCCGAAATAATGGTGCAAAAGTAAGCAAAAAAAATGACATAACGAAAGAAAACCATAAAAAAAACACTTTACGGCGTTGAAAGTTGAAAAATGTCGGTTGAAAGTTGAAAAAGAAGAACGTTGAATTGCCACTTGACAAGTAAAGCAGCAGCAATCCAACGTCCCCAAAAAACCAACGTTCAACCTAAAAAAGTTCAACGTTCAAAGTATATTATCCCTTGATAGCGGCGATGCCAGGAAGAACCTTGCCCTCGATAGCCTCGAGCAGTGCGCCACCACCGGTAGAGATGTAGGAAACCTTGTCGGCGAGACCGAACTTGTTTACACAAGCCACTGAGTCACCACCGCCGATGAGCGAGAATGCACCCTCGGCTGTAGCCTTGGCGATAGCCTCACCTACGGCACGTGAGCCAGCTGTGAACTCCTCGCACTCGAAGCATCCTGCAGGACCGTTCCAAAGGATTGTCTTTGCACCTTCGATAGCTGCAGCAAACTTCTCACGGCTTTCAGGACCAGCGTCGAGACCATCCCAACCTGCCTCGATGGCATTTGACGGGAACACCTGAATCTTTGCGCCTTCCTTCACGGAGAAAGTCTTGAAGTCGTAGCCTGTGCAGCATACGGAATCATTACCGAGCACGAGCTCAACTCCCTTCTCAGCAGCCATCTTCTCCACTCCAAGAGCCACGTCCAACTTGTCGAGCTCCACGATAGAGTCGCCAATCTCACCACCGTGAGCCTTTGAGAACGTATAGGTCATACCACCGCAGAGAATGAGCTTGTCAACCTTGCCAAGGAGATTCTCGATGATACCGATCTTGGTAGAAACCTTCGAGCCGCCCATGATAGCGACGAACGGGCGCTTGATGTTGTTGAGCACGTTGTCAACGGCAGTCACTTCCTTCTCCATCAGATAGCCCAACATCTTGTTGTCGGCGTCGAAGTAGTCGGCGATGACGGCTGTAGAGGCATGCTTGCGGTGAGCGGTACCGAATGCGTCCATAACATAGCAGTCAGCGTAAGAAGCGAGCTTCTTCGCGAAGTCCTTCTGACGGTCTTTCATCTCCTTCTTTGCCTCGTCGTACTCAGGAGTACCCTTCTCCACGCCTACAGGCTTGCCTTCTTCCTCTGGATAGAAGCGGAGGTTCTCGAGCAGCAGTGCCTCGCCTGGCTTCAGTGCGGCAACTTCAGCGTCGGCATTAGCGCAGTCTGCAGCAAACTTCACCTCCACACCGAGGTTTGCGCTTACGTTCTTTACAATCTGTGAGAGTGACAGTTCCTTCTTTACCTTGCCCTTTGGCTTACCCATGTGACTCATCATGATGAGTGCGCCACCATCGGCAAGCACCTTCTTAAGTGTTGGCAGAGCACCCTTGATGCGTGTCTCGTCGGTTACAATACCATTCTCGTTCAGTGGCACGTTGAAGTCCACACGGACAATTGCCTTCTTACCGGCAAAGTTAAATTGTTCAATATTCATAACTGTTTTCTATTAAAAGTTTATTATTTAACCCTGTTCTTACTAATTGTTCCTTAGCGAGCGCAAAGTTACAACAAATTATTCAAACCACGAAACATTATCCGCATTTTTTTTGTTTTTGTCCAGAATTTCGTAATTACCATGTCCATATCGCATGGTTACCACGGTTACCCCGGTTACTCCGGTTACCTCCCGTGTTCGTAAATGCAGTTAGAAAAGTAATTTATTAATATTAATATATTAATATTAATAAATTAACCCTATATATATACCACCCTCCATTCACACACAAAAACACGTGGGGTAACCGGGGTAACCGAGGTAACCGGTAACCTTGCGTCAAAAAGTCAAATCTGCTTCATCGGGGTGAACATTTTTTTTCATCGGGAGGCAGCAAAATTCACCTTTGGCAGTTACCCGGTTACCGCGGTTACCCCGGTTACCCCACATGATTCTATATGCCTTATTGTTCCACTTCCATCGATTCGACCATTCCGCGGAACACGGGGTCAAGCATCAGCAGCGGCTTGTTGCCTACGAGCACAAGGTTTTCACGCGCCCTTGTCATTGCCACATTGAGCTTGGGGTCGATGACGGTGCCGTCCTCCTCAAAATCGTTGGCAGTGAGGAAGTCAAGCTGATAACGGTGCTGGACGGTGAATCCGTAGATGATTATGTCGCGCTGGCTGCCTTGAAAACGCTCGACGGTGTCGATGGTGATTCCGTGGAGCTCGCCGATGCCATAACGGTCGATGGCATTGCGTATTGACACTATCTGGTTGCGGTACGGCACAATGATGCCAAGAGTGCTGCCTGGAGAGAAAGTGGCGGAATGAAGCCTGTAAGCAGCTACGGAAAGGCGGGCGATGACCTCAGCTTCGGCAATGTTGACCTTATCGGACGCTGACGTTTGGGTCGGACGGACGTCGATGAAAGCCACCCTGTGCGACGAAAGCAGCCCGACATAGCGACCAAGCCCTTCATCGGGGATAGCGCAAGTCGATGGCTTCAACTGTCGTAGCTGATGTTCAAGAGGCACTGGCTGCAAGCGTCCGGAATAGAAGGCATTACTCGGGAAAAGGGCAATGTCGCGGTGCATGCGGCCTTGGCGGGTCAACATGTAAGTGACGCGGGGGTCGTCGGCATATCGGCGGATTAGGCGTTGGAAAAGCGAATGACGGCAGTCGCGTATGTCGAGACTGTTGAGCAGCGCATCGTTGACCCTTGACTCCGTGATGCCCTGCAACACCACGGCAGGCAGTTGCTTGTGGTCGCCGATGAGCACGAAACGCGCTATCGATTCCACTCCATCGGATGCTGTGGAGCAAAGCGGTCCTACTATATACGGCTCAAGAATCTGCGAAGCCTCGTCAACTATTGCCATCGAAAAATGACGCATGGCAAGCAGCTCGGGATGGGCGTTGACTGTTGAAACGGTAGCGCAAACCACTCTTGCCTGTGTTATGACCGATGTCATTTCTTCCAGCATGGTGCAGTTTTTCACTTTCTCGTCGAGCATATAGCTTCGATATTGCGGTTCACAAGCCACACGGTTGCCGATGCGTATGAAATCAATGCCTCCCTCTACAAGTTTGCTGCACATCTCGTCAACTGCACGGTTGGTATATGACAGCAGGAGTACGGAAGCCCCATCGTGCGACAGTTCTTCACGAAGTATGTTGAGCATGGCAAAGGAAGTCTTCCCGGTGCCAGGCGGCCCGATGACGAGGAAAAGGTCGCGAGCCTGCATAGCCCTGGTGACGAGTTCGTTGAACGCGCCATAGTCGCCACTTAAACCAATGGTTTCGTCAAATTCCAGATTACGCTGGGAAAGAAGGAGTTGCCGTCTTTTTACCGGTGCCGTGAGCATCGTGTAGAGACCATTGGAGAGCCCTGCTGACGAGGCATCGCCTCCGTCGTGTTCAACAGCCCAAAGCCAATGGTCGTTGTCCTCAAACACGTGCCTGTCGGTCTGCGGATTGCGAAGTCCGAGCCTTATGCCTTCAAGCGTGATGTCGGTAATGTTCGCCTTATAGACCATAGCCCTGCATGCGTAAGGCTGTGATTTGTCAGGATAAGGATATACGATGACAGAGTCGCCTATTCTGAAGTTGGATATCCCCGCCCCGCTCTCCATGGAGTCAGCCTTGGGAAACGTCAGAGTGATAAACTCGACAGCCCCAAGGTCGTCAAACTCAAAACTCAACCTGTCGAGTTCCAGTCCATAGTAGATATTTCCTGCCTCGGCTTTTTCCCTTGTCGTGGAAAGCCATATCTGTGCGAAACCGTTGTCGTCGCGTGTCTTTGTCCCAGTGCGGGCAAGTATTCCTTCCCGTTGGATGAACGTCATGAATCGGTAGAAATAGGCTTTCTCCACCTGAGCCGACGAATGTATCGGCAAGAGCGTCTCGTCAAGTTGTCGGCGTATGTACCGCTCGAAAAACGGGCGTTGCATCTCCTCTACCCTAATGCTGTCGGGTGAGAGATTGTCGTAGATGGAAAAGCCGCCGTCAGCAAGACGATACTCAAGCCACGCTATCTGGTTGCGTATTTCCAAAGCCTTGCGCAGCAATTCCGGTGCAGAGCCAAGCTGCAAGAGGCTTCGGTCGTATTTTGAGTACAGGAGGAAAGAATAGATTTCCGAATAGGGGATGTTGAAGTTATAGTGGAGCACTGCCATATAGAGCAGGAGCTGCACGTAGTGCTTGGTCTTTTGCCGCGGTTGCTCGCCGGGGCGGTTGCCAAAGCCTGGCAGTCCCTTGCCCGCCTTCTGTTCCACAAGCACCTTGAAGTCGAGCTGCAGCATGTCCATACGCCCTTGTATTCCAAGCATCTCGCAGAAGAACGACGGTTCGAGCATTACCTCGTGGGGGTCGAATCCCCTTACTTCCTGAGGCATCACGTGGTCAATTATGTTGCCTATGTGCTTCATCTGCTCCTGAGCCTGGGCATGGAACCCTTCGCCAAGCCGGGAAGCACAAGAAGCCATGGAAAGAGCGTTGTCCCTGCAAAACCGCAGTATGCTGTCCTTGTAGGTAAGGGAACGGTGATGGATGGCATCGTCAAGCATCTTGCCCGCGAAATTACCCAGGACGATTGCCGACGAGCTGGCAGGTCGGCTTATCTTGTTGAAAAGAAACAGTTTGGCATCGGTGGCATAATCCTCAAAGCAAGCTGCCACTGACGTGATGTTGACAAGCAGGTCGGGATGAAGTATGATGTGCTCCGCCTCTACCTCATCGTCGTCGGTTGTTGACTTGCGTGGGGCGACAAGATTCAGTTGGCAACCGCCGCCCACCAAGGGCAGGATGTATTTCTGGACTTCGCTGCACCTTATTTTTATATAGTCGCCGTTTGACTCTACGGTAGCCATTATGACGTTCCCCTCGACACGGTCAACCGCCACGCGCATTTTCGTTGCCATGAGCTTCCTGTGCTCGCGCTGCATGGGCGAGAGAGGGAAATGGCGCGAAAGGTTCTTGGGGACGGGAGCGTCGTCGTAGATGGCACTGATGAAGCCTGCCACAGCCTTGAGGTCGTAAGCCCACAGTTTCGTCAGGTCCTCTCCTTCCGTGGCGCTGTCCTTTCCGCCGGTGTCAATTCGTCGTATTCTGTCACGCGACTCGTTGAAATGTCGCGCTACGGTCCTGTCAATCCTTAGTTGCTTCACGAGATAGTCAGTCTTGGCAAACAGTCCTGCCGCGAACGCGATGTCATAGTCTTCAACACGCTGAGTCACTGCAAGGCGCATTACCTTGTCAAGTGAAGCGTAGAAAAACCTAAGCGATGCCGCCGATGAAACGTCAATTCCATCTACGGCATCGCCTATCATTCCGAAGAACTCTTCAGGAGTATATCCGAACTTTCCGCTCACGCTTCCTTACGATCGTCAACGTTCATCCCCGGTGTCGGCTGGAGTTCATTCTCAAAGTCTGTAACCCCGTTGTTTATCAGTATGTCATACCACTGGATAAGTTTCTTTATGTCACTGTTGTGGACACGCTCGCGGTCGAAGTTTGGCAACACCTTTGCGAAATACTCGCGCAGTTCATCACCGTTAGCCTTCTTGAAATTGACTGAAGCGTTCTTGCCTTCTTCCAGTTCCTTCATGTTGGTCAACACCTTGCTCAGAGGCACGTCTTCACCGTCAGTGTACATGGCGATATCTGCAAGCGACGTTATACGGTCAGCCGCAAAAGCAGGCATGCGACGGTGTGTTTCGTCAAGTATCTCAACTATCAAGCTGTTTTTGGCTCTTGAAACCAATTTGTAAAGGCCGGGTTTACCGGAAATCGCTAATATTGTCTGTAACATGTTTTGTTTTGATATTATATAATATTTCTTCTATTTGACGGTCAACATCAAGTGTTCCGTCGTTCACAATCTCAAAGTCGGCCCTCCTTTTCACTTCGTCTTGCGGCATTTGCAGCTGAATCCAGCTTTGTGCGTCTTCACGAGAGAGTGAGTCACGTCTCATTATGCGCCCTATCCTTATCTCCTCCGGAGCTGTGACCACCACGACCGTATCAACCAGTTTGTCAAATCCCGACTCGTAAAGGATGGCACATTCCATCCACTCATAGCCGGAGCCAAGGAAATCATCCGCCACGGCAGGATGCACGATATTGTTAATCGCCCGCTTGTTGTCCTCAGAGGCAAGCAGAAATTCCGCCACCGCCTGCTTGTTTAAGCTGCCATCCTGAAAATAGGCATCAGCACCTACAAGTTTTGTCAACTCCCTCCTTACTGCATCAGAGCTGCGTATTATGCGCTTGGCTGCCGAATCACAGTCGTACACGTCAACGCCCTTGCCCTTAAGCATAGAGCAGACGTAGCTCTTTCCGCTTCCTATTCCTCCTGTTATTGCTATTCGTTTCCTTCTCATTCGTCTTCGATAAGGTAATCCACAGCCGTGACGTTCAATGAGGCGCGACTGACTGCATTGGGTACGGAACGCAGGTAAATACGGCATTTTTCCGACGGGTCAGACATTATCTCCTCATAGTCGGCGACAACAACGAAGTCATCCTTGGACAGATACCGGAACTGGCTTACTCCAGTGACGAATCTCACGCTGACCTTTGAAGGAAATGTCCTGAGAACCTTGCCTTTAGGGACGTTGATGCCGGTTACAGGTATGTCATCGATGCTTTCCTCTGTCAACACGTCGGTCATAAACCGTATTCTGACGTTGTCAGGTACGAATTTGATGCCCCTTGTCCTCCTCAGGTTGCAATTGACCGACAGAGTGTCTCGGAAGTTTGCAACATCCAATGGCATCGTCAACGCCACGCTGACACTGTCCAAAAGCGGCTGTGAAGCATATACGGTGACACTGTCGGGATAATAATCCACATTGGAGATGAAATAAAGATGCTCAGGGACGACCTTGCCGCTCCATTTCACCGGCACTTTTTTCGACTGCCCGTAATTGTAGAACAACTCTACCCTGTCGTTCTTCGTTTGTACGATTTTTGTGGATGCCGACAACTGCTGGTAAATGAGCCTGTTGATTTCCGCCACAGATATGAGGCAGTGCCCTGTCGAATCCTTGACATACGTCTTGAAGTTCAGGTTTATGGGCTTTATCTCGTCGCCATACATGTATGCCACGAGTATCAGTCCCTTGTCTTTGAGTGTCACCCTCACGGAATCATATTCTGACGATGTGAGTACGACATTCTCCGGAACGTTTACAATTCTCACCGGCACTTTGAATTCCTTTTCATAGGTCTCGTTGAGTGTCATCAAGAGCCAGAACACTCCAGAGAGGGCGAGGAAGAACAAAAAAACCACCAACTCCCCGTTAATAGAACTAAAGAGGAGTACCTTGACTCTTTTGTAAAGTGTGCGCCGTATGCTCATCTAAGATTATTTTGCAACGGCCTGGTTGGCTGTCGCGTCCTTGAAGACATATCCCTTGTCAACGCGTATGGTCACGCCCTTGGCTATCTCCACTTCGATGATGCCGGAAGCGATGTCAACCTTCTTTACCGTGCCATATATGCCACCGCCTGTAACCACAGGCATCCCCTCTGCCAGAGAGTTCTGGAATTTCTGTATCTCTTTCTGTTTCTTTTGCTGTGGACGTATCATAAAGAACCACATGATGGCAAACAAAGCCACCATCATCAGCAACATGCTCATTCCACTTCCACCTGCGCCAGCTGCCTGGGCTGCTAAAAATACTGTTGTCATTTTTCTACTTATTTATTTATAATAATGTGTTTTGCCTTTAATTCCTATTGTTCGTTTCCCGCTTCTGTGATTTCCTCATGCGAAGCCATGCTTTTCAGCATTCTTCCACTGTCGATGAGACTATGCGCGATGGAGTCCAACATTCCGTTCACATAGCTACCGCTTCGTGGAGTGCTGTACAGCTTGGCAAGTTCAACGAACTCGTTTATCGTCACGCTGACCGGGATGTTCGGGAATGTCATCATCTCGGCTATGGCAATCTGCATGATGACCACGTCCATGTAGGCCAAGCGGCTGAAGTCCCAGTTTCTTGAAGCCTCGTTCATGTATCTCTGGAACTCGTCAGCCTTAAGTATGGAAGCCCTGAACAACTTCCTTGCGAAGTCGCGGTCTTCCTCGCTGTCATATTCCGGAAGCAACGGCTGCTTGACACCGTTTTTCTCTTCAAAGCGCTTTATTGTCTTTATTACAAATGTATCGACAATGTCCTTGTCGTCGTTCCAATAGAGGCTCTCGTCCTCAAGGATTTCGTCAAGCTCGTCGTTGTCCATGATGAACGCCTTGTATATCTTCCTCCACACGTCCTTGTCAAGCTCGTAAGAGTCGTCTTTGTTGTCAAGATAGTCCTTGAAGAACTGTGCATCCTTTATTCTCTGGAACAGTTTCTTGACGTATTCCACATGGCTATCCCATGACATTTTCTTGTTTTCAATAAACTCGTTGAGCATTCGGTTGTTCTCCAACTGGAGAATAAACCTGTTGTCGGCAAACCTTGTAGAGGGACTCTCTGTCCTTTCCCTTCGAGCCTTCCTCTCCATAACATTGCAGTAGTCACGGGCTTCTTTGGTAACCGCTACCATGAGTGACAGCATATAGTTATAAAGGTCGTATGCCTTTGAAAGGCTAAAGACGAGTTCCTTCTCTGCCGCGTCAATATTATTGTTACCGTTCTGATAGTATGCGTATGTGAGCTGCACTATCTTTACCCTTATCAATTCACGATTAATCATAATTCTTATGTATCTTTCTTTTTCGTGCTGCAAAATTAGGCATTTTTCCTATAAAATGCAAATATTAGGCGGAAATATTGCATTTTTTTTGATTTTACTTGCAAGATTCAACAAAAAACCGTACCTTTGCACCGCTTTTTCAGGCACATCGAGATTTTTTTCGTGTGATGGTGAATTAAGCAACAGTTAAAACACTTAATTTAGAGTAACACATTTTTAACAATGAAAGAAATTAACGTAACTGGTCAGAAGCGCAACGACCTTGGCAAGAAAGCCTCAAAAATCGCGCGCAAGGAGGGACTTATCCCATGTAACATCTATGGAGAGCAGAAAGACGAGAACGGTGCTCCAGTCGCAATGTCGTTCGTTTGCCCAATGAGCGAGCTCCGCAAGATTGTTTACACTCCACACATCTATGTTGTAAACATCAACATCGACGGCGTAGAGCACAAGGCTGTGATGAAGGAACTGCAGTTCCACCCCGTAACAGACGCGCTGCTCCACATTGACTTCTATGAAATCAATGAGGTGAAGCCTATCACCATCGGTATTCCGGTTAAGCTCAACGGTCTTGCACAGGGTGTTCGCGACGGTGGACGTATCAACCTCTCTATCCGCAAAATCAACGTCACAGCTCCTTACAAGTCTATTCCTGAGTACCTCGACATCGACGTTACCAATCTCCAGCTCGGCAAGAGCATCAAGGTAGGCGAGTTGAGCTTCGAAGGTCTTACACTCTCTACTCCGGCTGATGTGGTAGTATGCTCTGTGAAGGCTACACGTGCATCTCGTTCAGCTGCTGCAGCTGCCGCTCAGTAATGGACAAGTTCTTGATTGTTGGACTGGGGAATGTCGGAGATGAATACGACATGACCAGACATAATACAGGATTCATGGTATTGGACGCCTTTGCAAAGGCGTCCAATATTGTTTACGAGGACAGAAGATACGGATTCGTAGCCGAGACTTCCATCAAGGGAAGAAAGGTTTATATGCTCAAGCCAAGCACATACATGAACCTTAGCGGGAATGCTGTCAGATACTGGATGAACAAGGAGAACATCGACATCAGCCGACTCTTAGTCATCGTTGACGACCTCGCTCTGCCGCTCGGCACATTGCGGCTCAAAGCCTCTGGAAGCAATGCAGGACACAACGGACTCGGCAACATACAGTCGGTTCTCGGAACCGAAAAATACTGCAGACTGAGAGTTGGCATAGGAAACGAATTCCAGAGGGGAATGCAGATTCAATGGGTTCTCGGACGATACAACGAGGAAGAGATGAAGACTCTTCAGCCAAAAATCGAGACAGCATGTGAAATCATAAAGAGTTTCGTGCTCTGTGGGGTTGACTTCACAATGAACGCGTTTAACAAGAAAAGTTAACCCGTCAACTAAAAAACACATATATGGAAGCAAGAATAGACAAATGGCTGTGGGCGGCACGCATATTCAAAACGCGCTCAATAGCTGCAGATGCCTGCAAAAACGGACGTGTCACCATCAACAACGTCAACGTGAAACCTTCACGGACAGTGAAGGTTGGTGAGGTGGTGGCCGTAAGGAAACCGCCAGTCACCTACTCCTTCAAAGTCCTGAAGGCAATAGAAATGAGAGTCGGAGCCAAACTGCTTCCGGAAATTTACGAAAACGTCACTACACCTGACCAGTACGAGCTGCTCGAAATGAACCGCATCAGCGGATTCATCGACAGGGCAAGGGGCACCGGACGGCCCACAAAGAAAGAACGCCGCTCTCTCGACGCCTTCATTGAGCCTTCCTTTGAGGGATTTGAGTTTGATGACGACTTTGATGAAGAATTTGATTAATCGCAATGACAAAAAAAATAGCAGTATTCGTATCAGGCAACGGGTCGAACTTTGAGAACATCACACGTTTTCTCGAAGGTAACGACAAGGCAGAGGTTGCACTGCTCGTAAGCAACAAGGCTGACGCTTATGCACTTAAACGTGCCGAACGACTCGGTGTGGAATCTTTAGTATGGACAAAGACGGACTTTGCCGACGAACAACGTACCGTCAGGATGCTCCGCGACCATCATGTTGACTTCATTGTCCTTGCTGGCTTCCTTCTAATGATTCCTTCCTATCTCATATCCCATTTCAACCGACGCATCGTGAACATCCATCCCTCCCTGCTGCCGAAATTCGGAGGAAAGGGGATGTACGGCAATCATGTCCACGAAGCCGTCAAGGAGGCAGGAGAAAGCGAAACAGGAATTACCATCCACTATGTCACCGACGTGTGCGACGGAGGCGACATCATACGTCAGGAAAAGACGGCAGTCTCACCCGATGACACTCCCGACGACATCGCCACAAAAGTACATGCCCTTGAAAAAGAATTTTATCCACAAACGATATTGGAATTAATCAAACAATGATTTTTGACAGCATACTGATAATAGCAGGTGTCGCATTAGTAATCTACGGTGCCGACCGCCTTACGGCAGGAGCCTCAGCCCTTGCCCGTAGAATGAATATCCCAGAGATTATCATCGGACTTACCATTGTGGCTGCCGGCACCTCAGCCCCGGAATTCTTCGTAAGCTTCATGTCGGCAATCAAGGGCACACCCGACATGGCAGTGGGTAACGTCGTGGGCAGCAACATCTTCAACGTGCTTCTTATTGTCGGTGTCACCGCCATGGTCGCGCCAATCAGTGTTACCCGAACTACGGTAGGCAAGGACATGATTTGGGCAATCATTGCCTCTGTGCTGTTCCTGATGTGCTGCTTTGGCAATACGCCGCTTTCCTTTGAGGGATGTGTGCTGGGCAGGACAAAGGGCTTTGTCCTACTGTTGTTTTTCGCATTGTTCATGCGCCAGACACTGATGGAAGCAAAAGTGGCTAAAAGTACGACAGAAGACAAGCGCCAGGCAACAAAGGATAGTGCAATCAAAAACGTATTACTATTCATTGCAGGACTGGCGATGCTCATCTTCGGCAGCAACATTTTCGTCGATTCCGCATCGAGCGTCGCAGCGTCACTCGGCATAAGCCAAGGTGTCATCGGTCTGACAATTGTTGCCGGAGGCACGTCACTTCCTGAATTGGCGACAAGTGTTGTGGCGGCAAAAAAGGGCAACTCTGCCATTGCCATCGGCAATGTCATAGGAAGCAACGTGTTCAACATACTTGCCATTCTCGGTACAACGGCGGCAATATGCCCGATGGAGCTTCACGGCATCACACCTGTTGACATCATCGTCATGGGAACATCAATATTCCTTCTATGGCTCTTCTCTTACACCAAGCTCACCGTAACCCGATGGGAAGGAGCCGTACTAACTTCAATATTCGTCCTGTATATGACTTATCTTTTAATTAACATATAAACATTTTGAACAGGAGTCATTGTCTAACCTCCTCTAAAAAACAATTTTATGCAAAAAACAAAATCACAAGTAAGTGTGCTGTTTATGCTTTTCGGCATGCTTTTCTGCGTTTGCCTCATCACGGCTAACGTATTGGAAACAAAGCAAATGGCATTTGGTCCAATCAGTATCACTGGAGGACTCATCGTCTTCCCGGTTTCTTACATCATCAACGACTGCGTCTGCGAGGTTTGGGGATATTCCAAAACGCGACTTCTCATCTGGTATGGCTTTGCCATGAACTTCATCTTTGTCGCTTTTGGAGCCTTGTGCGACGCATTGCCAGGTGCTGACTACTGGACCAACGACGCTGGTTTCCACGCCATCTTCGGCATTGCCCCACGCATCGTGTTCGCCTCTTTCCTCGCGTTCATCGTAGGGTCGTTCATCAACGCCTACGTGATGAGCCGTATGAAGATTTCCTCAGGAGGAAAACACTTCTCGATGAGGGCAATAATGAGTACCATCTTCGGTGAAACCGCCGACTCGCTGATTTTCTTCCCCATTGCCTTTTGGGGCATAGTGCCTAACGACGAGTTGCCGGTGCTGATGCTTTCACAAGTAATCTTGAAAACACTCTATGAGATTCTTGTACTTCCCGTTACCATACGTGTGGTGCGTGCGACAAAAAAGCACGAGCAGATAGACACCTTCGACAATGATGTCGATTATAACATTTTCAAAATAAAGGAATTTCAAGACTGAATAATTATGACTACAAGACAAGACGAAGGTCTGAAATCATTAGGAAAGAAGACCGATTATGCCATGGACTATGCTCCGGAAGTGCTGGAGACCTTCACCAACAAGCATCCTGAAAACGACTACTGGGTCAAATTCAACTGCCCTGAGTTCACTTCGCTATGTCCCATTACAGGGCAACCGGACTTCGCGGAAATAGTCATCAGCTACATTCCTGACATTAAGATGGTGGAAAGCAAGAGCCTCAAGCTCTATCTGTTCAGTTTCCGCAACCACGGCGACTTTCATGAGGATTGTGTCAACATCATCATGAAAGACCTAATACGCCTAATGCAACCGAAATACATCGAAGTGACGGGACTATTCACTCCAAGAGGCGGCATCAGCATCCATCCCTTCGCCAACTACGGACGTCCTGGCACCAAGTATGAGCGGCTGGCAGAGCAACGGTTTGCCTCACACAATTAAACCGGATTAGCGGGCTTCATGCCCGCATCCGATTTTTTCATAACATAGGAAAACAAAAAAGAGCAGTAGTCTTTCGACACTGCTCTTCTTTTTGTGATTCCGGCGGGATTCAAACCCACAACCTTCTGATCCGTAGTCAGATGCTCTATTCAGTTGAGCTACGGAACCAATCCGCATTGAAATATGTTTATATTTTTGGACTTCAAGTGATTCCGGCGGGATTCAAACCCACAACCTTCTGATCCGTAGTCAGATGCTCTATTCAGTTGAGCTACGGAACCTCTTTTGTCCCTCATTTCTTAAATGCGGTGCAAAGGTACGCACTTTTTTCCGAACTACCAAACTTTTTCGTCACTTTTTTCTGAAAATGCGCAAAAAAGTAAGTATTCCATCAAAAAACCACCTTTAATGCTCACTTTATCATCTCTACCGAACGTTTTAGGAAGGCATCGAGAGCAGCGCCCTTCAACATGCCATTCTGCAGCAAAGCGAGGTCGATGAGCTGGTGAACGACAGGATTTCCCTTGGCGTAATCTGAAAGGATGTCCTTTTTCTTCTTCTTTTCGTCTTCGAGAGCTTTCTGAGTGTCGCGCACGTCGTTTTTCTCCTCTTCAGTGATTTCATCAGGCTTTTTCTTGTCCTGGCTCTGGTGAAGTGCGGCAAGACGGGCTTCAAGACCCTTAATCTCTCCGGCAACAGGCTTCAGCGCATCGGCAGTCTTTGCCTCGCAGTCGGCAAGGACCTTCTTAACCAGCGGATGGTCGCTGTTCAACACGAGACTGTAGCTGTCGGGCATCTGGGCGTAAAAACCCATTCCCTGCTGGTAGCGGCTCATATCCTTCATGCGACGCATGTACTCACTTTGGGTTATCACTACAGGTTGCTGCTGCTCACCCATTGCTTCCACATCAACATATATTTCCGACTTCTCCATTTTCGGCAGCTGACTCTGGAATACGGAAGTAATGCTTTCGCGACGCTCAGGGGCAAGCGCCTCTTTTTTCTCGTCCGACTTCTGGATAAGACGGTCAATCACATCACCGTCAACACGGGTGAAACGGCTCTTCTCGAATTTCTGTTCAAACATCGACACCGTCGGAGTGTCAAGTTGTCCGTCAAACAACAACACACTGTAGCCCTTTGCCTTTGCTGCCTCTATATACGAATACTGTTCCTCGGCATCGGTGGCATAGAGGTAAACGAGGTTCCCTTCCTTGTCGGTCTGTTGGTCCTTTATCAAGGTCTTGTACTCCTCGTAAGTGAAATATTTCCCGTCAACATCCTTGAAAAGGGCAAAATCCTTCGCGCGGTCGTAGAAAGACTCCTCGCTCAGCATACCGTAGTTGATGAACAGTTTGAGGTCATCCCACTTCTCCTCAAAAGCCTTGCGGTCGTCCTTGAAAAGTCCCTGCAGACGGTCGCTCACCTTCTTCGTTATGTAAGTGGAGATTTTCTTTACGTCGCGGTCACTTTGCAAGTAAGAACGGCTCACGTTAAGCGGAATGTCAGGCGAGTCAATGACACCGTGGAGCAACGTCAGGAATTCTGGCACTATGCCCTCAACCTGATCGGTCACGAACACCTGGTTGCAGTATAGCTGGATTTTGTTGCGTTGAAGTTCGATGTTCGACTTTATGCGTGGGAAGTACAGAATACCCGTGAGGTTGAAAGGATAGTCAACATTAAGGTGAATCCAGAACATTGGCTCGTCGTGCATTGGATAAAGAGTGCGGTAGAACGACTTGTAGTCTTCGTCCTTAAGCGTGCTCGGAGTCTTTGCCCAAAGCGGTTCCACACTGTTGATAATGTTGTCTTCATCCGTTTCTACATTCTTGCCGTCCTTCCATTCGGTCTTCTTGCCGAAGGCGACAGGCACTGGCATGAACTTGCAGTACTTGTTGAGCAGACCCTCTATCGTAGCCTTCTCCAGGAACTCCTTGCAGTCGTCGTCGATGTACAGCACGATGTCAGTACCTCGGCTTTCCCTTTCAGCGTCGTCAATCTCGTATGCAGGACTGCCGTCGCAACTCCATTTCACGGCCTTTGCTCCGTCTCGATAGCTCTTTGTGACAATCTCCACCTTCTTGCTCACCATAAACGATGAGTAGAATCCGAGTCCAAAGTGTCCGATGATGTTGTTGGCATTGTCCTTGTATTTCTCCAAGAAGTCATTGACGCCTGAAAAAGCAATTTGGTTGATGTATTTATCGATTTCCTCCTCAGTCATTCCGATACCACGGTCACTGATGGTCAATGTGCCAGCCTTCTCGTCGAGGTTCACTCTCACGGTAAGGTCTCCAAGTTCGCCCTTGAAGTCGCCCTTGTCGGCGAGAGTCTTCATCTTCTGCGTAGCATCCACAGCGTTCGACACCATCTCACGCAGGAAAATCTCATGGTCAGAATACAAGAACTTTTTTATTACGGGGAAAATGTTCTCTGTAGTAACCCCAATGTTTCCTTTTTGCATAACTGATTATGTTTAATTGTATTTATATACTATTATCGGTAAAAAACGTTTTCACGTTCCACAAATGCCACAACAAATTGCATGCCACATGCCATTTATCGATAACTTGTCATCATCAGGTCTGCCATTATGTCACTATATTATTGCACGAATTATATCCCTTACTATTTTCCTTCCCTTGAATTGATGGGATTCGACAGTGCGACGGCTTATATGCAATGTCTGGGCTATCTCCTCTATTGTCATACACTTAATCTGCGACATCTCATAGACGCGTGCTGTAGCTGGAGACATATTAAGCATTATGCTACGTTCTTTTTCTGCAAGGTCGTGAAAGATTGCTTCATTTTCCGGTGTAATACTTTTATTCTTCAACTCACTTACCTGCACATCTGCATAAATACGTTGCCGTTTATTATTCCGACGAACGTAGTCGATAACAAGTTTTTTTGCTATCTTAAAGCACAGACTCTTTATGGTATCTGAAGTAATGATATCAGACGTACAAAAATATTTTGTACTATATCAGGCGCTTCATCAGAGTCATTGATGAGATTTGATACATAAAACAGGAGCATAGCCTTGTACTCCTTGTATGCATCTTCGATGATAGCGTTATTCTTCTCCATATTATTAATAGGTTTTATGTATTTTAATAATCTTGTTTTTATTAGGATTATGGTGCAAAGATACATATAATATTTATTGAATCAAAGAAAAACGAGTTGGACTATCTCCTTTCTATTCCAAACTGACTACTATAACATTAAAACGCTGATATACAGTAAAATATCAAATATCCATCTAATTTATACAGACTAAGAATTTTTATGGTAAACATATTATTTGGACAAATAGATGTTGGAAATATACTAAAACCGACTAATGCTTAAGAGAAACAATTACAGGCAAGGCGATCTGCATTTCTCAAACTTTTTAATGCTTTTTGTTATTTGTTATATGGTGGATTTATTACCGTTATTCGTATTATAACAAAGTATTATAATATAATGAGAATTATCACTGTTATATCGGCATTATTATATATTCTTTTCTCCGTTAAAGTATTTGCCGGGGAGAATATGAGAAGCATAACTGTCCACAATGGGTTAGCAGGAGAGTCTGTGTACAAGTTTTATAAAAGCAAGTGGGGTAAGTGTCAAAAATAAAAAACATATATTCCACTTTTTCCGAAAAACGTTTGGGTTTGTCGTGGGAATGTTATATCTTTGCAGAAATAAAATGAAACAAAATATATTATGAAATTTAACTATGCCACTCTTATTGTCGCTTTGGTTTTTGCTTATGCGACAAATACATTTGCACAAGGCGAACTGTATCATGATTTCCTTAATCCAAAAGACGAACACCGCTCGTGGATAATATGGCAGTGGATGGACGGCTTGGTAAACAAGGAAGCCATAACAAAAGATATGGAAGCCTTTAAGGAAGCCGGTCTGTCTGGAGTTCAGAATTTCCAAATAGGAGGCGACCAGCAGATACGAGTGGGAGATTCCACATGCGCCATTGGCAGCGAGAAATGGAAACAGATGATGAGATGGGCAATGGACGAGTGTGAACGATTGGGTCTGTCCTTCGGCACACATAATTGTCCCGGATGGTCGTCAAGTGCATATACAGATGTCACCCCGGAATATTCCATGCAGAAAGTGGTTGTTTCAGAGACTGCTTTTCCTGCAGGAAAGAAGGTCGTTTGCATACCGCGTGCGGAGATTGACGCGAAGTATAATTTCTATAGGGATATTTGCATTCTTGCAGTAGCAAACGATAGCATTGTCAGCAAGCAGGATATTATAGACATTACATCATATCTGCCGGAAATGGATAAAGGCAGATGGGCTGACACGCTCGTGGTGCCAAGAAAACTGATAAAATCCATGCCAAGAGAGATTAGAAAGAGAATCACGGAAGGTTCTTGGACGCTGATGCGTTTTGGACACACCACAAACGGAAAAACCAATGAGGCGCAGGCGGCGGCATCTGGGAGAGGACTTGAATGTGACAAACTAAGCAAGAAAGCCGTGAAACGGTTTTGGGAAGGCTACCCTATGATGCTGATAAATCTTGCAGGTCATCATGCAGGAAAGACTTTCTGCCGGTTGGAGATAGACAGTTACGAGGCAGGAGGGCAGGATTGGAGCGAGGTGTTGCCATACGAGTTTATGCAACGTAAGGGATATGATGTAAAGCTATGGCTGCCTTGTATCGCGGGCAAGCGGATTATTGAAAGCAACGAAGCAAGCAAACGGTTTAAGGACGATTTTGTTGATGTGCTCACATCCCTTTTTGCCGAAAACTATTACGGCTACATGGAACAGTTGGCTGAACAGAGTGCTCCGGGAATGCAGTTGCTGATAGAGCCTTATGGCACTGGAGGCCAAAAACCTTTCAGAGTGCTCGACATTCACAAGAAACCTCTTCTCATAGCAGAAGCATTCACCTGTTGGCCTTTGTTTGCCTGGCAAGACAGCCCTCAGTCTCTAAAACCTATATGCGACCGTGCTTTCTGCACAGGAGTAAACAAGATGATGCTCCACGCAGGAGCTTGCAATCCGTGGCAGAATGTTGAGCCTGGCATGTCGTTCAGTATCTGGGGAACACAGTTTGTGCCCACCCAGACATGGTGGAAGGCTGGTGGCGCAAAGTCGCTTTTCGACTATATGGCACGCTGTCAGTCGCTCTTGCAGAGAGGATTGCCTGCCCAACAGCAACTGCCTTCCATGAAGGTCATGAAAACTTATAGGCGCATTGACGGCGATACCGATATAATATTCGTTTGCAATCCCACTGAGACGTTGGTTGCGGAAACAATAGATGTCAAGAGCCTTTCCAAAGGGCGTCGTGCGGAAATATGGAATCCTTACAATCTTGAGGTCAGCATTCTGTCAGAGTCCGACTCCCTGTTGAGAATAGAAGGCTTGGGGTCGAGATTCTTGATTCTTTCAAACGAAGAGAGATCTACTGAGGTGAACGACTCCCTCTCTGCCTTGCTGACAGACAATGCAGGAAAAGAAACAATAATGCAACTTGACAGTGAATGGGACATTACCTTCCCAAACACCGTCCACTTGGAGAAGCATCAACTGTTTGAATGGACAAAGTCGGACAACGACGAAATAAGGTATTTCTCCGGAACGGCAACCTATAAGCGCCACTTTTCGCTCTCACGCAAGCATTTGAAGCAACAAAGTGTAATTCTTGACCTTGGCGATATTAAAAACATGGCAACCGTAAGAGTTAACGGAAAACAATTCCCCGTAATGTGGAAAGCCCCTTTTCTGCTTGACATAAAGTCGGCAATTAAAGAGGGCGACAATATCATAGAGGTGGACGTGACAAATCTGTGGCCTAACAGGATGATAGGCGACGAGAAGGAACCTGATGACATAGAATGGTCAGAGCTATTGATATACGACTATGCTCCAGGAAAGCCTGTGGCAGGCAGGTATATGAATGCCATTCCCGAATGGTTGCGCCAGGGAACAGTCAGACCATCAAAAAACAGGAAGACAGTGGGGTGCTTCAAATTCTTCACCAAAGACTCTCCATTGTTGCCTTCCGGACTTATTGGTCCTGTTGTTATAAGATAACAAATAATTAATGCGAAACATTTATTTTAGTAATAACACTAATAAATATTGACAATGAGAAAAACATTCTTACATATAATCATGACACTCCTTGCTTCCATACCAGTGTTTGGTCAGGATTCAAGGGTAGATAAATACGTGCAACTGGGTGAAACATAGCTTAGCGACAGACTGCAGATGCATTGGCGCACTCATGCCACACAACAGTTTATGAAGGGGGACTTCTACCACCACTGCGGTGGCGACAGTGCAGAAGTGCCTACATTGCAAATTAATGGGGCTCGAAGCCACGTCACAAAATATCGTCGTCCGAAATTGGAGGAACTAAATCCCAGACAGGAGGACGAGAGGGAAATGTATCTTCAGAACCTCTCATTAGACAACAAACCATACGAATGGGCAAACCTCTCACAGACTGGTTGCATCATAGGAAGCATAAACGGGGAAATAGCAGGACTGGCTCTTGATGCAGCAAAGGGATATAAGGCAAAAAATACAGACGTGCCGCTATCAGCGTGCTCAAGACATACATGCTCGGAATACTACATTCGAAGATGCCGCAGGATATCAACCACGGTCATTCGCAAACTATTCATGGTCTCCAGACCCTGGAAGTCATACACGAGGGAACTGTATTTCCCCTTACAGAGATGTATGCCATACTACGCTCATCCTTTCGTCAACGTATTCGTGCCTAAGAGCAAAGCTATTGCAAACTCTGTTACAGAGGTCACCTACCCTTCTGTTGACATTAGGGATAAAGTGACAAAGAATGCTGAAGCCATCATGGTAAAACACGAAGATGGCAGATGCGAACTCATAGTGTCTGCCGACAATGACAATGCCAAGGTGAAAGTGAAAGGAATGACATTTCAAGGCAGACTAAATGTAGTTACAATCCAAAAGACGAATCCGGGGGAGTCAAAATAGCGTGAATATACGCTGCTTTCTGAGATAAGTATAGATAAAAATGATGAAAAGTTTGGTAGTGTCGTTTTTTATTCCTACTTTTGCAAAATAAAAAATAGACACATAGCAATGGAAGTAGAGAACAAGTCGTAATGAGCATGGACAAACAAACCCTTGGATTAATCAATGGCATAGTATCAGGCATCTCCTTTGGCTTGATACCCCTTTTTTCCATTCCAGTCATTGCAGCGGGCATGGGCAATGTCAGCATACTGGTATATCGTTTTCTCTTCGGTTCACTGGCTATGCTCGGAATGTTGCTACTGAAAAAGACTGACTTAAGAGTGTCGCTTTCCGAATTATGGCGAATAGCCATATTGTCATTATTCTACATAGGCACAGCCTTGGCTACGCTTGAATGCTACCACTACCTGTCATCGGGCATTGCCACGGCGTTGGTTTATACCGACCCTATCTGGTGCGCCATCATCGGTTTGATATTTCTTGGCGACCGCTTTTCGTTGAAACTCACTTCAAGCTGTCTCTTTGCGACACTGGGAGTGATGATGATGACAGGCGTATTCACTGAAGATGGAACATTCTCGGCGTTAGGACTTTTCTGGGGATTGCTCTCGGGCTTGTCCTACGCCTTGTATCTCATTTTCGTCCCAAGACTACGCCTCAAGCGCATACCAAGTCTAAAGCTCACGTTCTATGTGTTTTTCATCGGAATGCTTATACTTGCCGCATACGCCACCCTGAAGGAAGGAACCATTGAGACCGTGACGGATTCGGCATGCTGGACAAACCTCATATTGCTCGGGTTGATCCCCACCGCTCTTAGCAACATCTGCGTCACCATGTCGCTCCGTCTTGTTGACAGCACCATAGTTGCCATTCTCGGCGCATTTGAACCGCTGACGGCAATGGTGGTCGGCATCCTGATACTTGGCGACTCGTGGAGCATGATGAGTATCGGCGGAACTTTCCTCATACTTCTCGCAGTGGCAATGCTCACCATTCTGCCAAAAATCAAGACTCTTCGTATATGAACTGCAATATAGACGGATGTCGCTATAACTCTACACTCTACACAGTTTGCATCTGATTGCCCTATTCAGTTTGCAACTGATTGCCCTATTCAGTTTGCAACTGATTGCCCTATTCAGTTTGCAACTGATTGCCCTATTCAGTTTGCAACTGATTGCCCTATTCAGTTTGCAACTGATTACCCTATTCAGTTTGCAACTGATTGCCCTGTTCAGTTTCAATAAGATTGGGGGATTACAAAAACGTGTAGGGTGAATGTAGAGTCATAGTTATGACAGTCGACCATCGTAAGTTGACAGTCGGCGAAGCATAAGGTTATGGCAAGCCCTACTTCTTCATTCTCAAAATAACATATATGACCACGGGAGCACCGAGAATTGGGGTTACGGCATTGAGAGGGATGATGCCGCCGGAGGAAGGAAGCGTGCAGACGACGTTGCAGAGAAGTGCTATGGCAGCTCCTGAAAGCATCGTTACAGGCATGAGGACTCCATGCTGACTCGTGCGGACAACCATTCGGGCAAGGTGGGGAACGGCAAGGCCAATGAACGACACAGGTCCGCAGAAGGAGGTGACGACGGCAGTAAGAAGTCCGGTGACAACCAGCAGCAAATTACGCACCATGGCAGTGTTGACACCAAGATTCTCCGCATAGCTCTTGCCAAGCAATATGATGTTGAGAGGCTTGACAAGAAGCAGGGAACAGGCAAGACCTATAAGTGTGACAGTGCTGAAGATCGGGAGCTGACTAAAAGAAACACCTCCGAAACTGCCCATGCCCCACACGAGGTAGGACTTTACTCCCTCTTCGGTGGCAAAGAAGTTGAGAAGACTGATTGCAGAAGAGGAAATATAGCCTATCATGATGCCAATGATGAGCAACATGACGCTGTTTCTCACAAATACTGAGAAGGCAAGGACTATCGCCATAACTGTCATGGCACCTACGAACGCACCGAGAAACACTGCAGCGAACCCAGTCAGCGACAAAGCTCCCGCCGAGACGCTGCCACCAAAGAGCAACATCACCAAAGCGGCCCCAAGACCGGCTCCACTGCTGATACCGAAGATGGAGGGGTCGGCAAGGGGATTGCGGAATGCGGTCTGAAGCATGAGTCCACTCACCGATAGTGCCATGCCTGAGAGAATGGCTGTTACTGCCTGCGGCAGACGCGACTCCAAGACGATGAAACGCCACGAAGCCTTGTCGGTCTCCTTGCCAAGAAGTATGTCAACGACGGTGTCGAGTGGAATGTCAACAGAACCATATACAAGGTTGACAAAGAAGAGCACCACAATGGCAAGAGAGAACATCAGACCGTATTTCATAGTCAATTGATTTTTTCAAAATATTTCATTTCAGCATCATGTTCGGGATGGAATATGTGCAGAAACTCTCCGAGAAGCACGTCGGGACGGAAAGGTGTCTCCTCGTAGAAAGCGGTGCGCTCGGTGGAGCAACCCCAAAGGTTCTTGTCCTTGAACGCCTTGATGTGGGTGAAAGCCTTGTTCTCCGATGCCATGGAGGCAACGGTTTTCCTTGGACCTCCATAACGGAAGAGCCACAGGTCGGCATTCTCACACTTGTCCACGACAGCCTCAACAGCCATTGCCGAGCTTCCTCCCTTTTTGATGTCGGCAAAGCAATAGTCGCCTCCTGCGTCGGCAATCATCTGCCCGATAGTACTTTGTCCGCCAGGCACATACCACACATTACTTGAAGGTAAATCCATCATCACTCGTGGTTTGACTTTACTGTTGCTTGCTCTTGCCTTAATGCTGTCATACGCTTTCTCCACCTGAATGAAAAGACTGTCAGCCACGTCTTCCTTACCTACGAGCATGCCATAGAAACGCATCCACTCGGCACGGGCAAGGGGCGACGGCTCCATATAGTCGGCACACTCTACAAGAGGAATGTGAAGTTCATCGAGCTTGCCATAGCCTCCACTGTTCTCGAAGGGTGAGACGAGCACGGCATCGGGTTCCATGTCGATGATTTTCTCTATGTCTGGCGACATACCATTGCCCACATTCACTATGCTTCCGCTGTTCAGGAGAGTCTTTATGTCATTTCTTTTCACATATTCCACGTCAGCCATTCCCTTAATGCGTCCAATGGCTCCAAGGTCAGCCAAGAGCGAGGCATGGACGGTTGTAAACACCATGGCACGTCTTACTGGAACATTGATGACAGTGCCCTCTGGAAGATGCGCAGCTGAAGAGTCGCTGACGAGGACATAGCGATGAAGCCTACGCCCTTCCTTCCATGGGTCGGCAATGTCAACCACCTTGTATTTGTCGTAGCTGACGATGGTCAGCAGCCGTGAGTGGCTAAGACGGAGCGTGTCGCCCCCTGCCTGCATCCCCGTTGTTTTTCCGGAGTTGCATGACACGAGGGCGACAATCGCCAAAACTAATATCAGGTATTGTTTTTTTGTCATCTTACTTATTAGTCAACCAGCACGACCTTCTTTGGGTTCTGTCCCCAAGAGGTGAACTTGCCGACAAGTTTGAAATCGCTGTTGAAATGATATATCGTACCATTGCCTGAGCTATGTTTTGTCGTCATGATATAGAACGAGCCATTTTCACCTTCCGAAATTCCGTAAACGATACTCGATGAAAGGCTTGGGTCCGCAGCAACGATCTTTGAAGTGATATCCTCTTTCTTCATCGTTACAGGGTCATAGAGTGAATAGTACATCGAATAATCAATCCAGTTGTCACTCTTTGAATAAACGCAGAAGAACTTGTCGGTTCCTTCAACCTCAGCTACGTATGTTGCAAACTCGCCGGTGTCAACAGCCTTGCCGCTCTTGATGTTGTAAATCCACAGAGGTGTGTTTGTCCAGCCGCCGGCACCATAGCCCTGCACTGCGACATAGTTATCGTTAGCCACCACAATCTGCGTGTTTTCCATCACGTCAACAGTCTTTACGTTGCTGTCGTTGAAGTTCTTGGTGTCGATGATGGCAATCTTGTTGCTTTTTGATGTACCGTCGTAGGCATTGCCTATTGCCACATAGAGGATTCCGTATTCCTCGTCGATTTGCTCAGCAGCCTTGCCCACGATGCAGTCGGCATTGAGCGAGAGGTCGTTGGCATTGAGTCTTACTACATAGCCACCAACGGTTGTTACATAAATCATGCCATCGACAGCCGCTGCATAGCGAGGCTGGCCATGATTTTCGGCGAAGGTGTGTCGGCACTGTTCCACGCCAGCCTTGTTGAGTTTGGCGATGTAGTTGGAGCCATAGACGACCACGTAGATATTGTCGTCATACTCGATGATGTCCTGACCTGTGTCGCCGAGCTGCTTACCGTTCTGCACGAAATACAGGTCATACTCCTTTGATGTTGTGGTGTCGGCAACTACGTCGAAGAAGGAGATGCAGGCGTTGTTGAGTTTATACGAACCCTCGTTGAGGACATAGCCGCGATGTTGTGGCAATGCTATCTTCGACCCATACTCAAACGGGTCATACTCATCGTCGTCACTACAAGATGTCATTGCTGCCGAAACAGCGAGTCCGCACAATGCGGAAAGATAAATACTTCTAAATTTCATGTCGTTAATATTTAAATTTTAAATCTTTCAATTTTCAAATCTTTATAACAGCGGTTGCCGTCACGCTTCTCCCCGGCATCGGATAATACTTAATTATCTCGTACTGCTTGTTGGTAAGGTTGTTGACCGTGAGCTGGAGTGTCAGTTCCCCTACCCTCTTGATGTTCAGTTGGCGTGACAGGCTCAGCGAGTGTTCCATATATGCATCGAGCTGATATTGCCGGGTGTTCTGCGCCAGCGAGTAGCGTTTGCCTTGTCCTGTGGCAGAATAGCCAATGTTGATCCACGGTGTGGAAAGCATGGCAGACAGTCCGCCGCTGGTCTTCGGTGTATATGGCAGTTGCGAACCGTAGGTGGCACTGCCTTCGGTCTTGTCCTTGGCGTCTTGTAGGGTTAGCGTTGCCGAGGCGGCAAGTCCGAAGTCCTTTGCCATTTCCAGTTCAGTGCCGATGGTCGCGTCCAGTCCCTTTGCCTCCACCTTGCCGAAGTTGACCATCTTCCATACGTAGGTGGAAGGGAAAGCCACGATTTTGTCGGTCACATTATTATAATAGCCATCAACGGTCAGCGTGACATATTTCAATATGCCCCATCGGCGTGAGTTCCACGTCACTCCCAAGCCATACTCGTTGGCATTCTCCGGTCGCAGCGAGGTGTTGCCTATCTGCAGGTAGTAGAGGTCGTTGAACGTAGGCATTCGGAAGGTCTGCTTCACCAATGCCCTGACATACAGCGCCTCTTCGGGCAACACACGGAAATTGAGTGAGATCGATGGCGAGAGTTTCTTGCGGTCATCGGGCGTTCTTATGGCGTATATCTCGCTCTCGGTGAGTGTTTCCTTGGCAAATGTTGCCACGAGGTTGGCTTCCACTGTCAGCCTGCCCCAGCGTGCCTTTGCCGCCAATGCCGAGAGCGACGTGAAGCGGAGCGGATTGGGGCTGCCGTTCACCGTAGTGTGCAGTTTGTTGAATGCCACGTCCTCTGCCACAGCCATTTCCAACCATTTCAGCGGCTGCCATCCGAGAGTTGCCGAGGCATAGTATTCGTCCTGGCGGTTTGTCTGCACAGTTTTTCCATCGGCATATTTCACGTCGGTGTCCTCATATCGGTTCCACGAGTGGGTGTATTTTCCTCTCAGGGCAAGTCGCCACTGTTTGCCGAGTGCCTTTTCGTAGGTTGTCTGGGCGAAGAAGTTCTCGTCCCAGAGGCGTTCTTCAGACTTGTCGTTATAGAGAATGACGCTGCCTGGGAGTCCTCGTTCCGACCGGTAGAAGTATGCCTTCACAGCCAGCCGGCTGCTGTCCGACCACTGTTGCAGTATGTTTCCCTCAACGTGCCACTGGCTAATGTCGGAGTTGTTTCGGCGTTGTTCTGTCACCTCCGTTCCGTTTTTCAGTGTGAAGGGATAGTTTCCGTCGGCTCTCATAAAGTCTGCGTCGAGGGTTGCTGTAGTTCCTTTTCCCAATCCTTGCCAGTAGCGCAGCTTAGGATTTACCTGTCCCCACGACCCTCCTGTCAATCCAAAGCGAAGCTGTCTCTCGCCTTTTTGCAGCGATGGCTGTTCAGTCTCTATCGACAGTATGGCTGCCGAGGCATAGTGTCTTGCCGACTGCATCATGTCGCTCCCCTGCCCTACTGCCATGGAGAGCAGTCCGACGTTGTCCAGTGATAGCCTTCCTATGTCTATCTGTCCTGCCTGGGTGTTGCTCATTGTCACCCCGTCGTAGCTCACGGCAGTATGCTGTGCGCCAAGATTTCTCACCGACACAGTCTTCATACCTCCAATGCCCCCGTAGTCCTTCACCGCTGTTCCTGCAAATTTCTTCACCGCATCGGCAAGGTTCTGCAGTCCCATCGTCCTTATGTCGTCGCCGCTGAGCGACTGCACTGGAGTTGTCTCGAAGACGTTGGCTCTTCGGCTTCTGTCAGCCGTCACCACAACCTCTTCGATATTCTGCGTGCGTAGTGAGTCCTGTGCCTCCATACCACTTACACAACACATTGCGACAGCCAAAGCTGCCTGTCTAATGCACTTTTTCAATACTAATATCCAAAAATTGTTTCTCCATCCCCTTTTCCTCGAAAGGCGAATGAAATAATCATGCGACGGCAGGTCTTCTGACTTTAGCCATGTTGGAACGTCTTCCCGAACGTTGTTTGTCAGTGACATTATTTGTTCCAACCCTATAAAGGCCATTCACAGCAGCGGGACTGTCAGGGATTCTCAACCTGTTCCCATTTAATCACCTGTGGTGAACCAATCACGGCTGCAAAGTTACAACATTTTTCACTGACAGCCAAATATTTCACCATTTTTCTGTCATTTTCCCATAAAAGTTTGTGGCATTCAAACATTATGTTTATCTTTGCAAAAAATTATACATACCTATGAAAAGAACAATTATCACAGCATGCGCAGCGGCAATAGTTTGCGGAAGCGCAATGGCAAAGGGAGGCAATCCCTTCTTTACAAAGTATTCAACTCCATACGGAATCCCACCCTTTGAGCAGATAAAGGCGGAACACTACAAGCCTGCCTTCATCAAGGGGATGGAGGAGCAGAAAAAGGAAATCGACGCTATCGTAAAAAACAAGCGGCAGGCTGACTTCGAGAACACCATTGCCGCCCTTGACCGCTCGGGACAATTATTAAATAAGGTGTCAAGCGTGTTCTACGGACTAAACAGCGCCAACACCAATGCCGAGCTGCAGGCCATAAACCGCGAGATATCGCCACTGATGTCGGCACACAGCGATGACATCACAATGAACGCGGCACTGTTCAAGAGAGTGAAATACGTTTATGACCACCAGTCAACGATGAACCTCGACAAAGAACAGAAGAAACTTCTTGAGGAGACTTACAAGGACTTCGTACGCAGCGGAGCAAACCTCGACCCCGAGAAGCAAGAGCAGTTGAGAAAGCTTAATGCGGAGATATCAATGTTGCAAATAACGTTCGGACAGAACATGCTTGCCGAAACTAACGCATACAAGCTCGTGATTGACAAGAAGGAAGACCTCTCAGGACTTCCACAAAACCTCATAGCCAACGCCGCCGAGACTGCCACAGAGGCAGGAATGGAGGGCAAATGGGTGTTCACACTGCACAACCCAAGTGTCATGCCTTTCCTTCAATATTCTGACAAGAGAGAACTGCGCGAGCGTATGTTCAAGGCTTATACTAACCGCGGAGCCAACGGCAATGCCAACGACAACCGCGACGTGGTACGCCAATTGGTAAAGGCACGTCTTGAGAAAGCGAAGCTCATGGGATTCAAGGACTATGCCTCAATGGCTCTCGACACCCGCATGGCAAAGACGTCTGACGCGGTATATGAACTGCTTGGGGAAGTATGGAAGCCGGCATTGGCGAAAGCAAAGGAAGAACTTGCCGACATTCAGGCGGAAATGGCAAAGGACGGTCTTGATTTCGAAGCCGAAGGATGGGACTGGAGATATTATGCAGACCGTGCGAAACGGGCAAAATACAGCTTCGACGAAAACGAGCTTCGTCCTTACCTTAAGTTAGAAAACGTGCGTGACGGACTGTTCTACTGCGCCAACAAACTCTACGGCATTACCTTGAAGCCAATATCCAACGTTCCTCTGCCCCATCCTGATGCACAGGCATTTGAATGCAAAGACCGCGACGGCAAGCATCTTGCCATACTCTTCATGGACTTCTTCCCAAGAGCATCGAAACGCGGAGGTGCATGGTGTGGTACCTATCGCAGCCAGAAATACGAGAACGGCAAGAAAGTAACACCAGTTGTGACTATCGTTTGTAACTTCACCAAGCCAGCAGCCGGGGAACCTGCACTTCTCAGCGCTGATGAAGCAAGTACGATGTTCCACGAGTTTGGGCATGCCCTTCACCAGTTCTTCAAAGACGTTCACTACCAAGGTGTCAGCGGCGTACCACGCGACTTCGTGGAGCTGCCGTCGCAGGTTAACGAGCACTGGGCTTTTGCGCCTGAAGTGCTGAAAGTATATGCCAAGCATTACAAGACAGGAGAGGTGATGCCACAATCACTTGTTGACAAACTGGAAAAGAGCGGGAAATACGGTCAGGGATTCGCTACTGTAGAATATGTGGCCGCCTCACTGCTTGACATGGACTATCACGTACTGACGGAAGTGCCTGACGACATGGACGTAATGCAGTTTGAGCGCAAGACACTCGTTGACCGCGGACTGCTCAAACAAATACCTTCCCGCTATCGCACCACATACTTCAACCACACCATGGGTGGCGGCTACACTGCCGGCTACTATAGCTACATGTGGGCTGAGGTGCTTGAGGCTGATGCCTTTGAGGCTTATAAAGAGACTGGCGACATTTTCAATCAAGAAGTAGCAGGAAAGTTCCGCAAGTTCATCTTAACCCCTGGAGGCATCGATGATGCAATGGACATGTATGTCAACTTCCGCGGAAAGAAACCAAGCACGGAACCATTGTTGAAGAACAGGGGACTGAAGTAAAGACATCATGACAGACAACAAAATAACAAAAAAAATCGCAGAACAGCTCAACCTTCCCGTCCAAGTGGTCGGGAACACGCTTGAGCTGCTCGGCGAGGGATGTACGATTCCGTTCATTGCGAGGTACAGAAAAGAACGCACAGGGGCTCTTGACGAGGTGCAGATTGCTGCTATCAGCAACCTTAACGACAAACTGACCGAACTCGAGAAGCGCAAGGAGTCCATCGTGAAAACCATTACCGAACAAGGCAAGATGACCCCGGAACTGCAGAAACGCATCTCGGAATGTGAAGATTCCGAGACTCTCGAGGACATCTATCTGCCATATAAGCCCAAACGAAGGACAAAGGCACAGGTGGCACGCGAACAGGGACTCGAACCTCTTGCCATCATCATCATGATGGGAAGGGAGAGCAATCCGCTACAAGCAGCGAAAAGGTTTGTAAAAGGAGACGTAAAGACAACTGAAGACGCCATTCGCGGAGCACAACACATCATTGCCGAAATAGTCAGCGAGGACGAAAAGGCACGGCAGACTGTCAGAAGAGCATTTGAACGCGAGGCTACGATAACGTCGAAGGTAGTAAAGGACAAGGCAGAAACGGAAGAGGCAGCAAAATACAGTGACTACTTTGACTGGTCGGAACCTCTGAAACGCTGCCCTTCCCACCGTTTGCTTGCCATGAGACGAGGCGAGGCGGAAGGCATACTTCGCCTCAGCATCACAACCGACGACGGCGACTGCCTGTTCAGGCTCAGAAGAAGCAGGATACATGGTGGAGGACAATGTGCAAAGCTTGTTGAAGAAGCGGTTGACGACAGTTATAAACGTCTGATAGAACCGTCGATAGAAAACGAATTCGCGGCGAGAAGCAGGGAAAAGGCTGAGGAAGAGGCTATCAGAGTATTTGCCGAAAACCTACGCCAACTGCTTATGGCTGCTCCTCTTGGACAAAAGCGTGTGATGGGCGTTGACCCGGGATTCAGGACAGGATGCAAGGTCGTATGTCTTGACTCACAAGGCAACTTGCTGCACTATGAAGCAATCTTTCCCCACCACAACGGGATAAAGCAACAACAGGCGGCAGCTTCCGTTGAACGCATGGTAGAACTCTATGGCATTGAAGCAATAGCCATAGGCAACGGAACGGCAAGCCGAGAGACATCCACATTCCTCAAGGGATTGAATTTCAAGCACAATGTCAAACAGTTTGTCGTAAGCGAGGACGGAGCGTCTGTCTATTCCGCATCAAAGACGGCACGCGAGGAGTTCCCTGACAAGGACGTGACTGTCAGAGGTGCGGTGAGCATCGGCAGAAGACTGATGGACCCGCTTGCCGAACTGGTGAAAATTGACCCTAAGAGCATCGGAGTGGGACAATACCAGCACGACGTTGACCAGTCGAAACTCAAGAAGAGCCTTGACTTGACTGTTGAAAGCTGTGTTAACTCTGTTGGCGTGAACCTAAACACAGCAAGCCAACACCTTCTCACATACGTCAGCGGTCTCGGTCCTACACTTGCAAAAAACATTGTGGAATACAGACGTCAGAACGGTGCGTTCACAAGTCGAAGCCAGCTAAAGAAAGTACCACGTTTAGGTCCGGTAGCATACGAGCAATGTGCCGGTTTCCTTCGCATTCCTGAGTCCGACAACCCATTGGACAACAGTGCGGTACATCCTGAATCATACAAAATTGTCGAACAAATGGCACGGGACAATGGCTGCACTGTCAAACAATTGATGAAAGACTCTGGAATAAGGGCAAGGATAGACTTGAAAAAGTATATCAGCGACAGTGTCGGAATGCCGACATTGACTGACATTATGAAAGAACTCGACAAGCCTGGTCTTGACCCTCGCAGCCAAATAGAGGAATTTGAGTTTGCTGCTGGAATAACCACCGTTGACGATCTTAGAGCAGGAATGGAATTGCCTGGAATAGTGACAAACATCACCAACTTCGGCGCTTTTGTCGATATCGGTGTCCATCAGGATGGTCTTGTCCACATATCACAACTTGCCGACCGCTACGTCAGTGACCCTAACGAAGTGGTGAAACTACACGAGCATGTGAGAGTAAAGATATTGGATGTTGACAGAAAAAGAAACAGGATTTCGCTGAAAAAAATATAAGAGTGAAGAAATATTCTTCACTCTTAATTTATATTTTCAGCTCCTTAAGAATGTCGCTTATGCGTTGCATTGTCGTGATGCGTGTAGGAACAAGTGGCAGACGGAGAATGTTTTTTATCATACCCATCTCGCTAAGAACACACTTCACTCCTGCCGGATTGCCATCAACAAAAAGAAGGCTGAAAAGGTCGGTAAAGCGATGGTGAATCTTTCGTGCTGCCTCATACTCTCCCTTGAATTCCAAACGAATCATCTTTGAGAACTCACGGGGAAGCGCATTACCTATGACACTGATTACTCCTACTGCTCCACAAGAAATCATAGGGAACGTCAGGGCGTCGTCACCACTTATTACATCGAACGACGACGGCTTGTTCTTGATAATCTCGTCAACCTGTTCAAGATTGCCACTCGCCTCCTTGATGGCAACAATGTTCTTGCAGTCCTTGGCAAGACGAACAGTAGTGGCAGCTGTCATATTCACGCCTGTTCGACCTGGAACATTGTAAAGCACGATAGGCAGCTTTGTTGCGGCCGAAATGGCCTTGAAGTGCTGATAGAGTCCTTCCTGAGAAGGCTTGTTATAGTAGGGACAGATGCTCAGGATGCCGTCAATACCTTTGAAGTCACCATTCTTCAACTCGTCAACTACAGCAGCCGTGTTATACCCTCCACATCCCATAAGTATAGGCACACGTCCATGAACTGTTGAAATGACAGTGTCCTTGACCTTTATTTTTTCTTCTGGCGTCAGACAAGGTGTCTCTCCTGTTGTAGCGAGGATACAGAAGAAGTCGGCACCGTTTTTTAACTGGTATTCCACTAATTTAGCAAGTGTCGGATAGTCCACTGAACCATCTTCGTTGAAAGGGGTTATAAGGGCTATGCCCAACCCTTTGAATATATTACGTACCATATAAAAATGAATAGAATTTCTTTTTCGACCGCAAAATTACACAATAAAATTGATATTATCGCTTGAAAACGTCTTTTTTTTTTCTTCTGCTACAATTTTAGGCGTTTTTTCTACTTTTTATCATCAATTATTCCTCTTTCTACACCATCATATTACTGATTTAACAAAAAGAAGGGCAGAAACAATCACGTGTTTTCTACCCTTCAAGGAATTAACATAATAAAATTAGAATCCTCCGAATCCGCCTCTCATCGGACGTCCGCCTCCGAAGTTTCCTCCTCTACCCATTCCCGGAGGAGGCATTCCCGGACCGCCCTGTCCGCGAGATGAACGCATCTGCTCTCGTGCTTCCTTACCTCCAAAGAGATTGATTTTATAAATGGCGTGGAGCATGATGTAATTGTTGATGGAATTGTATTCAGTGTCACTTCTCATCATTGAGTTGATAGTGCGCGAAATGTTGCTCTGCTGCTTTAACAGGTCGTAGAACTGGAGAGTAAATGTCAACGCCTTGCCACGAAGGAAGCTCTGTGATAGTTGCACGTTCCAAATGAGCTCGTTAGTGTTCATAGAGGCATCGTTGAAACCGCGACGACTGTTCATCGACAAGTCTGTGGCTATCGTTCCTCCCCATGGCAGCTGGACGTTTGTACTGAATCCGTATGCAAACTGCCATGTGTCGAGATTTGACTCTGGCTGTAGTTGGTTGCGTGCGTGAGTGTATTTAAGCGAACCGTTAAGTTCAAACTCCAGCCATGAGTTTCTGAGACCTGTTGCAAGCCGTTCGCCTATTGTTATGGTGTTAACGGCGTTTTTCTGAGCCGTGGCTGACTGGTTGAGATTCAAGTAGCTGACGCTGTGGTTGTAACCAAAGTCGGTCATGGTGTTCACATAGAAGAGTCCCAAGGTGTCAAGAGCGGTATTGAACATAAACCCGGAATAGATGTTCCAATTTCCGTTGATGTTCTCAGGCCGGCTTGTACGACCACCTGTTGTCGGGTCGTAGGTGACCATCTGACTGACAGCATTGCTCGTCGTGTTGAAGAACACGTTTGCCATTATAGCGCGCTGGTATTTTTGAATATAGTTGTTGTAGAAGAGCATGAGGTTGTTGGAGAACGAGGGCTTCAATCCTGGGTTACCCATAGTGATGCTGAGCGGGTTGCTGTCGTCAACGATGTCGAGGAGGTCGGTCATGCTCGGCTGCGAGGTGCTACCGCGATAGTTGAAACGCAGTTCGCTGACCTTTGAGATATTCCATCTGAAATCGGCTGTCGGAGTGATGTTTGTGACGTTTCTGACAGTGTCGGTGTTCACACCCTGATAGTGCTGTATGAAATTGGTTTCCTGCGGCACGAGCTTTACTCCAAGATTGAGTTTGTAGCTCTTGCGTATTACACGGAGCATAAGTTCAAAGTTGTGTATGTAGTTCTTGTACTCCGAGTAACGGCTGAGGTCATCGTCATAATAGTTTTCAAGCGGATTGACAAGACGTCCGATATAACTATCCCACTGGCGGTATTCTGGAGTAAGACCGCTAAAGAAATCTTCACCGAGATTGCTGAAGTCATAGGTCTTGCGGTCGCTCTTTGAGTATTTGTACTGGAAACTGTAGCGGAACTGAAGATAGGTTGCCTTAAATATCGGCTCACTGTATGTAAACTCAGTCGTATAGTCCCAGTTCTTCTGGGGAGTAAGGTTATAACGGTTGGTCTGGTAAGTGGAGTCATTACCCAAAGCATCCTTTATCTGGTAAAGGTGTACGTTGGTGGTTGACAGGTTATTGCTCGTACTCTCGGAGTAGTTGGCTGAAGCCTTAAGGGTTATGTTGCGCCCATTGTTGCTGAGCTTGCGGTTGACCTGCAACATTCCTCCGACGTTCTTTGAGTCGCTATAGGTGATGCTGCTGCTCTTTTGGTTGTTGACCGCAAGTCCAAGACTGTTCATCTCTGTCAAACCATCGTCGGTAAGAGGGTTGGTGACGTGGAGATATGGATCGTCGTTGAATGTGGCTGAGATGTTGTTTGTAGTGCCGTCGTTCTTTGAATAGGAGAATCTCGGACGGAAGAGTATGTTGGTCATAGAGTCTGGAATCCACTCCACTCTCATCCTTGCATTCCAACTGTCACTACGGCTGTAGCTCTGGTTGAGACTGTTGGAGAACGACGACTTTTCACTGACGAAGTTTTCCGAAGAATTTTTCGACACCACGTCACCGTCGCTATGATTCCATCTGACGCTACCGTTGACTTTCAGCTTGTCCTTCTCCTCATAATCAAAGTTTCCGCCGAGCATTTTAGATGCGTTGAGTCCGTTACGCGCTCTTCCAAATCGTCCGCCACCGCCGCCGCCAGGGAATCCCTGGTCATTGGTGTTGTTGGCATTGGCGAAAACCATGATTTTCGTGTTGTCTTCAAATAGGGCTCCCATTCCTCTTGCAGCATACCTGTCGCGCGTTCCTCCTGCAAGGTCGATATTGGAGAACATTCCCTTGTTCATTCCCCTCTTGATGCTGAAGTCAAGCACGGTTTCCTCCTCACCATCGTCGATGCCCGACACTCTGGCAAGGTCGCTTTTTTCATCGTAGGCCCTTACTTTCTCAACGATATATGTTGGCAAGTTCTTCATGGCAGTCTTGGTGTCGCCAGTCATGAATTCCTTTCCATCGACAAGAATCTTTGTCACTACCTTGCCGTTATGGGTGATTTTTCCGTCATCACTTACAGTGACTCCGGGCAAACGTTTAACAAGTTCCTCTATGGCAGAACCTTCAGGAGTGCGGTAGGCTGCGGCATTATATTCAAGAGTATCACCCTTTGCCTGTACTTTTGCCACGTTGGCAGTCACGGTAGCCCCTTGAAGCATGATGGCGTCAGACTTCATGTTTATCTTACCCAGCGATATGTCCTTACCGTCACTTACTGTTATGCGCTTGGTGTAGTTCTTAAACCCGACGCAGGTGACCTTAATGATATATCGCCCGTCGGAAGGAGCCTTAATCTTGAATCCTCCGTTTGTGGAGGTCAGTACGCCCTTTACGAGTGTACTGTCTGACTTGAGAAGTTTGACTGTGGCAGCTGGAAGAGGCTCTTGTGTGTCGCTTTCCACTGCAGTTCCTGTAATCTGACGTTGTGCCCAAGCTACCATTACAACTAAAGCACAAACGAGCGTGAGAGATAATCTTTTCATCTATTGTCGTTTTGTTAATTTTTGATTGTTTGACGGACACTAAAGAGAAAGGTTTAATGAAGGTTGGTTTTTTTTCGCATATTTTCTTTTTTGACATTCATCTGCATTCGAACAACAACGCATACTTAATAGTATCATTTTACACCTTGTAAAAGAAAAACATGTTTAACTAATAATTCAATCTATGAGATAAGATTGATACAGATAAAAAAAAAGACAAAAGTTTTGGCAGATTCAATAATTATTCGTATCTTTGCCGACAAAGTCAAAGAAACAACGATTAACTATTTTAACAACATATCTAACAAATGACAATGAACAAAAAACTATTCGTTACACTCTTCGTGGGGTGTTTGGCTGCAGGAGAACTGTCAGCCCAAAAAGCTATGGCATGGAACACGCCCGACTTTAACCAACAAAACCGTGAACAAAGACGAGACAACTTCTTCGCCTTCGAAAACGAGGCTCTTGCCGAAAAAGGTGACAAAAAAGCGTCGAGCCGCTATCTTTCAATGGAAGGCATGTGGAAGTTCAACTTTGTTAAGAACCACTATGACCGCCCGGCAGACTTCTTCAAGCCACAGTATGACGACTCCAAATGGGTTGACTTCCCGGTGCCGGGACTCTTCGAAATCAACGGATACGGAGACCGTATATACCGTAACGTAGGGTATTCCTGGGCAACAACATTCAAGAGCGAACCACCCTACATCGGAGAGCATGACAACTACACTGGTTCATACCGCAGGGAATTCACATTACCCGAATCGTGGGAAGGACAGGAAGTGTTCTTCCACGTAGGGTCTGCAACAAGCAACCTGACACTTTGGGTCAACGGCAAGTATGTAGGCTACAGCGAGGACTCAAAGATTGCAGCCGAGTTCAACATCACAAAATACCTTAAGAAAGGAAAGAACCTCATAGCGATGCAGGTGATGAGATGGTGTGACGGCTCTTACCTTGAAGACCAGGACTTCTGGAGGTTTACCGGTATTGCACGTGAGGTGTATCTTTATAGCAGAAACAAGACAAGGGTAGCTGACATCATACTCAATGCCGACCTGACAAACGGATACAAGGATGGAGTCCTGACGTTCGACATTCCTGTGACTGGCGACAAGAAAGCCACTGTGAGTCTGACGTTGAAAGACCATTCAGGAAAAACGGTCAGCAATGCCGAGATTACGTCAATGTCGCCTTTCCCGAGAGGAACGATGGAAGTGAAAAACGTCAAGCCATGGTCGGCAGAAACACCTTATTTATATATATTAGACATCACTCTGAAAAGCAAAGGAAAAGACATAGAGACAATCACAAAGAAAGTGGGATTCAGAAAAGTGGAAATTAAAGGCGGACAAATGCTTGTCAACGGACAACCTGTACTCATCAAGGGTGCCGACCGCCACGAACTGGACCCAGACTTTGGCTATGTAGTCAGCATAGAGCGAATGATTCAGGACATAAAGATTATGAAGCAGCTGAACATCAATGCTGTCAGAACATGTCACTATCCTGACGACCCTCGCTGGTATGAACTGTGCGACAAATATGGACTTTACGTCACAGCCGAAGCAAACATCGAATCACACGGAATGGGCTATGGCGACAAGACCTTGGCAAAGAACCCTCAATTTGAACTGGCTCATCTTGAGCGTAACCAAGCCAACGTGCTCACCTTGCGTAACCATCCTTCAATCATCGTATGGAGTCTCGGCAACGAAGCTGGCTACGGCATCAACTTTGAGAAAGCATACGACTGGGTCAAAGCCACCGACCCTACACGCCCCTGCCAATACGAACAAGCGCGGCAAAACGGCAAGACAGACATCTTCTGCCCCATGTACTACGACTACAACGGATGTGAGAAATACTCAAAAGGTGACAACCCACGACCTCTCATACAGTGCGAATACGCTCACGCCATGGGCAACTCCATGGGCGGATTCAAGGAGTATTGGGACCTTGTGAGAAAATATCCGAAATACCAGGGCGGATATATCTGGGACTTCGTTGATCAAGGCTTGCGAGACAAGAGCCCCATCACCGGACGCACCATCTTCACCTACGGCGGCGACTACGGACGCTATCCCGCCAGCGACTACAACTTCAACTGCAACGGCATCATTGCCCCCGACCGCCGACTCAACCCGCATGCCCACGAAGTGGCATACTACTATCAGAATCTGTGGATAGAAAACGTGGACATCGCCTCTGGCAAGTTCACAGTGTACAACGAAAACTTCTTCCGAAACACCGACTATGCCGTGCTCGACATCTCCGTGGAGGTGAACGGCCAGCCCCGCTTCGCCATGGCACAGCAGAACATCGACGGCGTATCACCACAGCAGCGCAAGACCTTCACAAAGCCCGCCCTTGCCGAAAAGGTCAAGCAGCTCATGGCAGAAAATCCCGATGCCGATGTCACCGTATCATTCTACTTCAAGTCGAAGAACGGAGAGCCGCTGGTGGAGAAAAACCAGACTCTTGCAAAATACCAGCACGTGGCACAAGAATACAAGTTCGCCGACCTCTCAGCCTCTGTTGACGGACAGATGCCTACACTCACCGAGACCGAAGCCTACATAAAGATGGAGGCAGCGGGCTTGGCAGTGACCATTGGAAAGTGGACAGGATGGATAGACTATCTCGACGTGAACGGAAAAGAGATGCTCGTCGACCGCGAGTCGGTGACACCAGAATTCTGGCGAGCTCCTACCGACAACGACTATGGTGCACAACTCCAGCGTAGGTTCGCCGCATGGAAAGAGCCGGGATTCAAAGTGAAGGACATCTGCCACGAGACAGAAGGCAACAATCGAGTGGTGAAGGTGGAACTCGGAATGGAAAACGTGAAGGGAAAACTTGAAATGAAATACACCCTGCGCCCCGACGGTACACTCGTCGTGGAGGAAGATTTCGATGCCGACAAAAACGAAAAAGATCCGGAGATGTTCCGCTTCGGTATGCAGTTACAAATGCCCGAACGCTTCAATCATATTGAATACCTCGGACGTGGTCCCGTGGAGAATTACGCCGACCGCAAGGCGAGCGAGTTCATCGGCTCATACAGTGCTGACGTGAAAGACGAGTACTTCGAATACATTCGTCCGCAGGAAAGCGGCAACCATACCGACATTCGTACTTTCTCGGTGGTTGACAAGGCAACAGGCGAAGGACTCTCATTTTATAGCGAAGCACCAATGGAGTGCTCGGCACTCAACTATCTCGTTGAAGACCTCGACGATGGCATGCACAAGGATAAGAAATGGGGACGTCACAGCGGCGACCTCACTCCAAGAAAGCTCACGCAGGTTCACGTGCAAAAGAAGCAGATCGGCCTTGCCTGTGTCAACAGCTGGGGCGCATGGCCTCTCGAGCAGTATCGTCTTCCTTATAAAGACTACAACTTCAAGTTTGCTGTAAAAGCATACAAAAAATGACATTAAGGGGAATAATCCAATTCTACACCGACGGTTTCCGCAATATGCGTTTGGGGAAAGTGCTTTGGCTGGTGGTTTTGATAAAACTGTTTATCATATTCTTCGTGCTGAAGTTATTCTTTTTTCCAAACCATATTGGGGAAAACGCAGAGAAGGGACATGAAGCGGAATTTGTGGCAGACGAGATACTGAACAATAAGTAGAGTTACAACTTAAAACTTTATATTATGACAAACTTATTTTTGAACATTGACCCCTCAGCCGTCGATTGGGCGAGAGCGCAATTTGCACTCACCGCCATATATCACTGGTTGTTTGTGCCATTAACATTGGGTTTGGCACTTGTGATGGGAATCATGGAAACCTGTTATTACAGAACAAAGAACTCTTTCTGGAAGCGCACTGCCATATTCTGGCAAAAACTCTTCGGAATCAATTTTGCCATGGGTGTGGCGACAGGCATTATCCTTGAATTCCAGTTCGGAACCAATTGGAGCAACTATTCCTGGTTTGTTGGCGACATCTTCGGAGCTCCTCTTGCCGTTGAGGGCATCGTTGCCTTTTTCATGGAATCAACTTTCGTGGCAATCATGTTCTTTGGTTGGAAAAAGGTGTCAAGCGGAGTTCACCTCGCATCCACATGGCTGACAGGTCTCGGTGCTACATTCTCAGCTTGGTGGATTCTCGTTGCCAACTCATGGATGCAGTATCCTGTCGGATGTGAATTCAATCCTGACACTATGAGAAATGAAATGGTATCGTTTGCAGAAGTGGCACTCTCTCCATTTGCAGTCAATAAGTTTTGTCACACTGTTACTTCCGCTTGGATTATCGGTGCATTGTTCACTGTGGCAGTCGGTTGCTACTACCTGCTCAAACGACGTGAGCAGCAGATGGCAACAAAGAGCATCCGCGTTGGATCGATTGTAGGAATAATCGGAATACTCCTTGCAATGCAAACAGGTGACGGTTCTGCCTATAACGTGGCACAAAAGCAACCTATGAAATTGGCTGCCATGGAAGCTCTCTACAATGGAGGCGAAAGCCAAGGCCTCACAGCCATTGCCCTCGTAAATCCATTTACTCAACCAGACTATGCCAACGAGGAAGCCCCTTCACTGAAAATCGACATTCCCTATGCTCTTTCATTCCTTGCAACACGAGACATCAACGGCTTTGTACCTGGAGTGAAAGACATTCTCAACGGCGGCTACAAAAACTCAAAAGGTGAAATTGAGCCATCTGTTGACGAGAAGATTGCATCAGGCAAAATTGCTATTTCAGCATTAAAGGACTACCGTAAACTGAAATCGACGCTTAAAGGAAATGAAGCGAGTGCCGACAACAAGGCAACACTTGACTCCCTGAAGCAACAAATAAATGCAAACATGAAGTACTTCGGATATGGATACGTGACCGACAAAGCTTCGCTCGTTCCATCCATCCCACTGTGTTTCTATGCCTTCAGAGTGATGGTAGGTCTTGGCACACTGTTCGTCCTGTTCTTCGCCCTGAGCCTGTTCCTTTCATACAAGGCAGACCTTACACAAGAGAAGTTCAAATGGTTCTACATCGTTGCCATAGCACTCGTGCCGTTAGGCTACATCTGTAGCGAATCAGGATGGCTCGTTGCAGAATTTGGCCGACAGCCATGGGCTATTCAGGACATGATGCCAACATGGGTAGGCATAAGCAATGTTGGTTCCGGGAGTGTGGCTCTTACATTCTTCATCTTCCTTGCCCTTTTCACCACACTCCTCGCCGTTGAGATAAACATCATGCTCAAGGCAATAAAGAAAGGTCCGGAAGAATAATTAAACAGAAATGTCGAACTTTGAATTTACTATTATGACATACGAATGCTTACAACAATATTGGTGGTTCCTCGTGTCACTACTTGGTGCCCTGTTGGTGTTTCTGATGTTTGTGCAGGGAGCGAACTCTATGATTTTCTCTTTAGGTGCCAACGATGACGAACGCCGTTTGATAGTCAATTCCACGGGAAGAAAGTGGGAATTCACGTTCACCACACTCGTAACCTTCGGTGGTGCTTTCTTTGCCTCCTTCCCATTGTTCTACAGCACCAGCTTTGGAGGTGCCTATTGGCTTTGGATGATTATCCTGTTCTCTTTTGTGGTACAGGCTGTCAGCTATGAATTCCAAAATAAGTTGGGTAACCTGCTTGGCGCTCGCACATTCCAATGGTGTCTCGTAGCCAACGGCATTCTCGGTCCGCTGTTGCTCGGCGGAGCTGTGGCAACGTTCTTCAACGGCTCAAATTTCTTGGTAGCCAAAGAGAATATGGTTGACGGTTTCGAACTCCAACCTGTCATCAGCAGTTGGGCTAATGCAAGCCATGGTCTTGATGCCCTGCTAGACCCGTGGAATCTTGTTCTTGGCTTTGCTGTCTTTTTCCTTGCGCGTGTACTCGGCATTCTCTACGTGATAAACAATGTGAACGACGAGAACATCCGTTGCCGCGGAAGTGTACGTCTGATTGGGACAGCCGTTCCTTTTGTAGTGTTGTTTGTGGCTTTTCTGATTCATGTCTTGGTTAAGGATGGCTATGCTTACGACCCTGCGACTGGAATAATCTCTATAGTACCGATGAAGTATCTCGAAAACTTCATAACCCTGTGGTATGTCTCGATAGTGCTTGTTGTCGGTGTGGCATTGGTTCTTTATGGCATCATCCGCACCATAGTAAGCAAGACTTACATCTGTGGAATATGGCCAGCAGGCATTGGCACTGTACTCACTGTACTTGCACTGCTTCTGTCAGTTGGCTTGAACAATACAGCCTACTATCCTTCAAACGCAGACCTTCAGAGTTCACTCACTATTGCCAACAGCTGCAGCAGCGAGTTCACTCTTCAGGTAATGTCAGTGGTCAGCATTCTCGTACCATTCGTTCTTGCTTATATAGTATATGCTTGGTATTCGATTGACAAGAAGAAGCTCGACAAAGAAGAACTGACAACTGACGAGGCATACTAATTCATAAAATCATGATATTTTGGTGAGCTTGAGGGACGTTTTTATTTCCTTCAAGCTCACTTTTCTTATTATTTTTTGAAAAAAGATGATGTTCCTGCAACTTTTCATGCCCAAGACACGTCAAACAGACAAAGAACAAAAAAACAATAGATATGAAAAAGAGTATGATTATTTGGATGTTGGCTATGTTATTGACAGGCACATCCGCAGCAACAGCAGCGACAGCTGCACAAAGCCATCGACACACACCACGCACATCGGTTGTCGATGACAAGTCAAAACAACAGGCTAAAGCCGACTCGGCAGCAGCTGCCCAACAAGAGACCGTGGCTTACTCCGACACTACAGCGGCAGCAGCAAACGACGAATGGGAAGATGACAGCCAGCCTTCTGCCTATCGACAGCAGTACTCATTCCAAATGACTGATGACCAGCAGTTTGCCGAAAGAGTGTTGGACAAGATTGCAACAAGCGGTTATTATATTGTCGCCATAGTGTTTATCATATTCATCGGAGCACCGTTAGCGTTGCTGCTGCTGATATTCTACTTCATCAACCGCAACCGCCGCGACCGCATCCGCTTGGCAGAGCTTGCCATAAAGCACGGTCAACCCATCCCTGGAACTGAACGTGTAGTATATAGGGAATCGAAACCAAAAGAAGAGCATCGTGGCACTACATCTACACAACAGACAATCATCAACGAATATACATACGATGAGGAACTTCGCTCCAAAGGCATCAAGCATCTCGCCATCGGCGTAGGACTTATGGCTTGCTGTATCTTATTCTGGGACAATGATTTCTTTGGAGGTATAGGCTTCCTGATTGCATGCTTCGGCGGTGGACAGCTATGGTTGGCACGTACAGCCAAGAAACCCATATCAATTGAGCAAAACACAGACAACACTGCATCAAAAGAGACAAAGAGCCAAGAAACAGACGTTGTCAATCCTGAACAATAAATAGGTCAGGAATATTCACGGAGTGGTTTCATTCAATACAACAGGCAGCATGGAATTATTCAACGACATAGCTCTCGTGGCTCGTTTGGCGATAGCAGGTGACAAAAAGGCTTTCGACCAGCTTGTGAGAAAACACCAGTCAAGGGTAAGGAAATTTTTCCTTGCCCAAACACTGGGAGACTCACAGCTGAGCGACGACCTTGCACAGGACACCTTCGTTAAGGCCTATACCCACATTCGCGACTTCCACGGCACTTCATCGTTCAGCACGTGGCTCATGCGCATTGCCTACAATACCTATTATGACCACTGCCGTACCCACCACCCTACCGTTGACCTTGAATCAGTCAGTTGCCAGTCACACAGCACTTATTCCGATACGATGATAAGAAAAGACATTTATGAAGCACTCTCACAATTGTCGGAAGTTCAACGAACCTGTATCACCATGCAACTCATCGACGGCAGACCTATTGATGAAATTGCTGACATAACAGGAATGCCACAAGGAACAGTCAAGTCCCATCTGAAACGTGGTAAAGACCAAATGGTCAGTTTTCTAAAGCAAAACGGATACTGATCATATAACTTTCAACTTCCCAAACGGTCCAATTACATATACCCACTTAAAGAACAGCAAAAATGAAAGACGAAAAAGACCTCCTTCTCGACAACTTCTTCAAGGAAGCTGCAGAACTGCAAATCAGCGACGACGGATTTGCGGAACAAGTGATGGCAATCCTGCCAGAGCCACATCGAGCAGAGACCAAGGCAATGAAAGACCTGAAGAAAAAGATGACTTGGTGGAACGTGGCTTGCATCGCCGCAGGCATTGCCCTCTTTATCCTGTTTAAGGGTTGGAACATCATCTACGACATTATGGCATCAGGTATGGCAATAATACTTACCACTGACTTTACACGCCTGTTGACCAACATGTTTATTGTGATGCTTGCACTTCCGACGTTGTTACTGATTTTCACAGCCTACTTCTTCGGACGCACAGAGTTGTCGAAAAGGTTGTAGGTAGTGCGTAGGACACGAAATTCCGTTCGCCTGTTGAGTTGGTTACATATCTCTTGCTCATCAGGTTTCAGGTTGTGTATGAACTCTTCTGAAAGCACGTCGTCTGGCTTAAGGAAGTCATAGTGTTCAGCTATCTTCTTTTTTATAGTCTTTGGTTTTTCCTTACCATAGCCCACGGGAGTAAGTCTTTCGCGGGCTATACCCTTTTCTATCAGATAGGTTACCACGCTCTCCGCACGTCGTTGCGAAAGTTGCTTGTTGTAAGAGGCTGAGCCTTTATAATCGCAATGGGCAGAAAGTTCTATGGTGACGTTGGGATTCTCGTTGAGCAGTTTCACGAGTTCGTCGAGCGATGCCATCGACTCAGGACGCAGTGTTGCCTTGTCGAAATCGTAGAAGATGTTGTCAATAAGCACCGGTGCCATAATAGATGCAAGCGGGAATTGCAGCACAGTGTCTTTCGACTCTGTCGCAGTCTCCACCCTGAGTTGCTGCTGGTGGTTGAGATAGCCTTTGCAAGTGCCAAGCAACACATAGTCAACGTTGGGTTTTATCTGTTGGGTGAACGAGCCATCGCCCTTTACGTTCAGTTTGAGGTTAGTTCCATCGTTACCCACCATATAGACGATGGCTGCAGGAAGCTCGTAGCCATCCTTCTCATACACCCAACCAGTCACTGTCTGTACAATCTCAGGATTGTAGAAGCTGAAGATGTGGTCATAACCGCGTGCATCTCCACGGTTTGACGAGAAGAAGCCTTGATTCTTCAGTCCTTCAAATGTCATTCCGAAATCGTCAGCCTCGGAGTTAAGAGGAAATCCCGGATGCTCTATAAGCCAACATTCTCTTGTTCTGTCATGCTTAGCTATAAAAATGTCAAGTCCTCCCATTCCTGGATGTCCATTAGACGAGAAGTAAAGGTCACCGTTGGGTCGGAATGTCGGGAACATCTCGTCGCCTTCGGTATTTATCGGTTTGCCAAGGTTTTCCACACCTCCTACTATACCATCGCGTCCAAGTCGTATTCTCCAGATGTCAAGTCCTCCTTCACCTCCTGGCATGTCGGAAGCGAAATAAAGCCATTGTCCGTCGGGCGATGCTGCAGGATGGGCAAAGCTGGAGAGGCTGTCGTTTGAAATGTCAAGCAGCTGAGGCTTTCCCCATTCAGCGTCCGAGCGTTGCGAAATGACTATTGTGGCATAACGCGGATAAGCAGGATCGGTCTTGCATTGAGTGAGATACATTGTGCGTCCATCAGGCGAGAATGAGCAAGCGCCTTCATCGTAGTCGCTATTTAGTTCGGTGTCAATGGTTTGTGGTTTTGTCCATTTCCCGCGTTCGTCTTTTTGTGAAAAGAAGATATCGGCAGTCTTCGTCCCGGTTATTCCGCTCAGTTCGTCGCCTTTTGTCGATGGTCGCGTGGAAGTGAAATAGAGCCTGTCGTTGTCCTCTCCCGCAATCATGGGCGAGAAGTCTGCCCGTCTTGAGTTGAACAAGTTTTCCCGCTTCACCGTATAGGCAGAGCCTTGTTTTTTCCACTCGGGAGCCTTCTGTGAAGCTGTCAATCCGTTCTTTGCGAGTTGTGAGTGAGGAATGCTGTCAAGGGCAATGGCAAATGCTTTTTGAGCCTGTCGGTAGTTACCGGTTTTCATCAGTTGCTGTGCAAGTCTGAGATGAGTAAGAGAGTCGGCCTGGTTGTATCTGATGACATTGTTGTAGGCAGCAATGGCTTTCTGTGTGAAGTTGATTCGTCTGCAGCACTCGGCAAGTCTCGCCGCCCTCTTTCCTCTCGTGGCGCGTTCCTTTGCTGGAGTGCTGGAATATGCTTTTTTGTATTGCTCAGCCGCATCGAAGTATTCCCCGATGTCATAGAACTGGTCACCTTTTTTCATATAGGCATCAACTCCGCATGATGCAAGAGCAAAAACCAGCACCAAAAGCAATATGTTAAAACCATTCTTCACTCTTCACTTAAAAGGTAACCTGTAGTTGCAACCTTCTTTCCATCGGCTGCATCCATAGGCTGTCTTTCCTTTGATAAGATGTCCTTGTCCGCAGAGAGGGCAGACAGTTCCCACAACGGAATCCTGATTGTTTGCAGTCGCGGCTGGTTTCGGGCCAGTTTTCTGTTTAGGAGCTTGTGCCACCTTTGGTGCCATTTTTTTCTTCATGTCGGCATCTGAAAGTGTTGTTACTCTTCGATTACTGTTATCCGCCAGCACATCGATGACGATTTGCCTTATCTGTTCCTTCAGTTCGTCAATGAATTGTGCGGGGTCATATTTTCTTGCCTCGATGTCACGAAGTTTTTTCTCCCAAATACCTGTAAGCTCGCAGCTTTTCAGCAGTTCTTCCTTTATGGTGTCGATGAGTTCGATGCCAGTAGGAGTAGCGATAAGGTTTTTCTTCTCGCGTTTTATATAATGTCGCTTAAACAATGTTTCGATGATTCCAGCCCTTGAGGAAGGTCTCCCGATGCCGTTTTCCTTCAGCGCTGCTCTGAGTTGCTCGTCCTCAACAAACTTTCCAGCCGTTTCCATTGCCCGAAGTAGAGTAGCTTCGGTGTAGAACTTTGGCGGAGTGGTCCATTTTTCTGTCAGCGAAGGCACATGTTCTCCACTTTCTCCTTTTACGAAAGCAGGCAGGGTTCGTTCTTCATTATTGTCGTTGCTGTCTTTTTTGTCTGTGGTTTGTACAAAGTCCTTTACATCCTTCTTATACACGGCTCTCCATCCCTCTTCAAGTATGGTTTTTCCTGTAGCCTTGAAGTCAATGTCCTCCACTCGTCCCATGACAGTAGTCGTTGCAAACTTGCAGTCTGGATAAAACACGGCGATGAAGCGTCGTGCTATCAGGTCATAGACATGGCGTTCCATGTCGGTAAGGTTACGGGCAGGAACACCTGTAGGAATGATGGCATGGTGGTCGGTGACCTTAGATGAATCAAATACCCGCTTAGACTTTTTCAGCGTTTTCCCTCCCAATGGCGCAAGCAGCTGGCTGTAAGTCTCCATCAGTCCCTGAAGAGTTTGCGGACATTTAGGGTAAATGTCGTCACTCAAGTACTGAGTGTCAACGCGCGGATAGGTAGTGAGCTTTCTTTCGTAAAGCCCTTGAATGATGTTGAGTGTCTGCTCTGCACTCATTGAGTATTTTTTGTTGCAGTCAACCTGCAGGGAAGTGAGGTCGTAGAGCTGCGGAGGTTGTTCGGTACCGTTTTTCTTCTGTACATCTGTGACAGTGAACGGTTTACCGCTTATTGTCTGAAGGAATTTCTCGCCCTCTTCTTTCTTTGTGAACTTGCCTTTTGTCGATAGGAACTGTGTGTCCCGATAAGTAGTGGACAGAATCCAGTAGGCTTCGGGCTTGAACTGCTCGATCTCCTTCTGTCGGTTGACAATGAGCGCAAGCGTTGGAGTCTGCACACGCCCGATGCTCAGCACCTGATGGTTCTGTCCATACTTTAGTGTGTATAGACGAGTGGCATTCATTCCGAGCAACCAGTCTCCGATAGCCCTGCTGACACCGGCGAGGTATAGCGACTGGTAATCGTCTTGGTCTTTCAGCATTTGAAATCCTTCAGCAATGGCTTCGTCAGTCATCGACGATATCCACAGTCTTTTGACCGGACATTTAGCCCCTGCCTTCTGCATCACCCATCGCTGAATGAGTTCTCCCTCTTGTCCTGCGTCGCCGCAGTTGACAATTCCTTCAGCTTTCTGCATGAGATTTTGTATTACGGCAAACTGTCGTTCGATATGTTCCTG
>JALFCG010000084.1 GCA_022771265.1 Prevotella sp. | reverse complement strand
CTGTTGGATACAGCTTGAAGAATTAAAGAATTAAAAGATTAAAGGATTAAAGGGGACATATGACTTGTCAACTCGTCAACAGTTAACTCGTCAACTTGTCCACTTGTCAACTAAATAAGAAAATATATGTCATTAAAATGTGGTATTGTAGGACTGCCTAATGTGGGCAAGTCAACGCTTTTCAACTGTCTGTCGAGTGCCAAGGCACAGGCAGCGAATTTTCCTTTCTGTACTATTGAGCCAAACGTGGGCGTGATAACCGTTCCCGACGAGCGACTGACAAAGCTCGCCGAACTGGTTCATCCCGGCAGAATAGTGCCTGCAACGTGTGAGATAGTGGATATAGCAGGCCTTGTGAAGGGCGCAAGCAAGGGAGAGGGTCTTGGCAACAAATTCCTTGGAAACATACGCGAGACGGACGCCATAATCCATGTGCTGCGTTGCTTCGAGGACGAGAACATCACCCATGTAGATGGAACCATCGACCCGGTGCGCGACAAGGAAATCATCGACACGGAGTTGCAGTTGAAAGACCTTGAAACAATAGAAAGCCGACTGCAGAAGCAGCAGAAGATAGCCGCCATCGGCAACAACAAGGACGCGAAGATTGAGGTGGTTGTGCTGGAGGCATACAAGGCAGTGCTCGAACAGGGCAAGAACGCACGAACGGTGGAGTTTGAGTCGAAGGAGGAACAGGACGCTGCCCGCAACCTCTTCCTGCTCACCGCAAAGCCAGTGCTCTATGTCTGCAACGTTGACGAGGCGTCGGCAAAGAGCGGCAATGAGTTTACAAAGAAGATAGAGGCTCTTGCCAAGGAAGAAGGCGCGGAGGCAATGGTCATCGCTGCCAAGACCGAGGAAGACATTGCCGAACTGGAGTCGTATGAGGACAAACAGATGTTTCTTGAGGAACTGGGACTTGAGGAGAGCGGCGTGAACCGACTGATAAAGAAAGCCTACTCCTTGCTGAATCTTGAGACATTCATCACCGCAGGCGAGATGGAAGTGAAGGCATGGACCTACCACAAGGGATGGAAGGCTCCGCAGTGTGCAGGTGTCATCCACACCGACTTCGAGAAAGGTTTCATCCGCGCCGAGGTAATAAAGTACGACGACTACATTCAGTTTGGCTCCGAGGCGGCTGTAAGGGAAGCAGGAAAACTGGGTATTGAAGGCAAGGACTATGTCGTTCAGGACGGCGACATAATGCACTTCCGATTTAATGTTTAGTATTAGTTGTCAACTTGTTTACTTGTCAACTTAGAATAAAAATAATATGGAACTATACATTCATTGGAACCCAAGCCTCACCACCATTTTCGGACTTCGCTGGTACGGCTTGTGCTGGCTGCTCGGTCTGCTTGGCTCTTATCTCATAGCCAAGCGGCTATACAGACAACAGAAACTAGGCGACGAGAAGTTTGAGCCGCTGTTCTTCTATTGCTTCTTCGGCATAATAATAGGAGCACGACTCGGACACTGCCTTTTCTATCAACCCGACTACTACCTCACGTCGGTGAAGGGCTTTGTGGAGATGCTACTGCCAATACATTTCACGGCAGACGGCGACTGGAAATACACTGGCTACGAGGGTTTGGCAAGCCACGGCGGAACACTGGGACTGATAATTGCCCTTTGGCTCTACGTGAAAAGGACTAAGGTGGGCATCTGGACGGTGCTCGACAATGTGGCAATAGCCACACCGATAGCTGCCTTCTTCATACGAATAGGCAACCTGATGAACTCGGAGATAATAGGCAAGGTGACCGACGTGCCATGGGCTTTCGTCTTCGAACGCGTGGATATGATGCCTCGCCATCCCGGTCAGCTCTACGAGGCAATAGCCTACGCCGCACTGCTGTTCATCGGCTTTGCCCTTTACAAGCGCTATCCGCAGCGCGTGGGCACTGGCTTCTATTTCGGTCTCTGCCTGACCTACATCTTCACCGCCCGCTTCTTCATCGAGTTTACGAAGGAGATACAGGAGGCGTTTGAGGCATCGCTGCCCCTGGACATGGGACAGCTGCTCAGCATTCCGTTTGTCATAATCGGAATAGTATGTATGATGAGATATAAGAAACAATCCTAAAATAACAAAAGAACCTATGAAATCTATTGTCACCGCAATGCTGCTTGCCGCCACGATGCAGACGCAGGCACAAATCAAGACCAACGAGGGAATCAGTTATCTGATGAACCAGCCGAAGGACATGGCAGCCGACTTCAGCGACCTTGCCAACACCTATTTCTTTGCCGACAGCCTTGCCGACTTCGACACCGCCAAGGCAGAGGGAAAGGTGAAGTGGAACCGCTATCGCATAGCACCGCGACAGGCTTTCAACACCAACGGCTTCTGGCCGCAACGGCTGCAGATGCTCGACTTCCCCGAAACTGCCTACGACAACGACCCGCAGCTGAAGTTCAAACTGCAGTTCGTAAGTCCGCGCACGGTGCGCATCACCATGCTCACCACACCCATTGAGCCGAAGGACAACGATGCCGACGACATAATGTTCAGCAAGGTGCTGGCAAACAATCCCTCGGACTGGAAGGTGAAGCAGAGTGCCGCGGCGGTGAGCTACTCGTCGGCTTACGGTACAATAGAGATAAGGAAATATCCTTGGCGTATCGTCCTGAAGGACAAGGACGGACGCACGCTGACAGAGACACGCACCTTGGGCGACAACGACTCCACACAGGTGAAGATTCTGCCGTTCAACTTCATAAAGCGAGGCTCTGACAACTCCAGAAGCATCAACCCCGTCTTTTCCCTTGCGCCACAGGAGCGCATCTACGGTTGCGGCGAGTCGTTCACCTCGCTCAACAAGGTAGGACAGAAGGTGAACATCTTCGTGACCGACCCGCAAGGACCTGAGACACCTGGAATGTACAAGCCAATACCGTTCTATTTCAGCAACCGCGGCTACGGAGTGTTTATGCACACCTCGGCGCCGGTGACCTGCGACTTCGGCAAGAGCTATATAGGCACACAAAGCCTCTATATGGGCGACGAGAAGATGGACTTCTTCGTGTTCTTCGGCGACCCGAAGGACATACTCTACGAATACACCGAGATAACGGGCAAAAGCCCGATGCTGCCGCTGTGGACTTTCGGCACATGGATGAGCCGCATCACCTATTTCTCGCAGCAAGAAGGTCTTGACATTGCAGCCAACCTGCGCAAGCACAAGATTCCGGCCGACGTGATTCACTTCGACACGGGATGGTTTGGAGTTGACTGGCAGTGCGACTACCAGTTTGCCGCCGACCGCTTTGCCGACCCAGTGGCAATGATGAAAAAGATGCGCGCCGACGGTTTCCATGTCTGTCTCTGGCAATTGCCTTATTTCACTCCGAAGAACAAATTCTTTGGTGAGCTGCTCGATGGCGATATGGCGGTAAGGAACGCCTGCGGATCGTCGCCTTACGAGGATGCCGTGCTCGACCTGTCGAATCCAAAGACCGTCAGCTGGTATCAGCAAAAGATTGCAGGGCTCGTGAAGCAGGGCGTGGGAGCCATAAAGTGCGACTTCGGCGAGGCTGCGCCTCTCGACGGTTTTTATCATAGCGGACGTGGAGGACTCTACGAGCATAACCTCTACCCGCTGCGCTACAACAAGGCTCTCTGGGAGGCTGTGAAGGCAAACTCCGCCGACAACGAAGGAGTGATATGGGCGCGTAGTGCATGGGCTGGTTCACAGCGTTATCCTCTGCATTGGGGTGGCGACGCTGCCACGACAAACACTGGCTTCATAGGCGACCTGCGAGGTGGACTCTCGTTTGGTCTCAGCGGATTCTCGTTCTGGAGCCACGACATCGGAGGCTTCGTCACCGAGACACCCGAAGACCTGTATCGCCGCTGGCTTCCCTTCGGTTTCCTGTCGAGCCACAGCCGTGCCCACGGTGCACCTCCAACGGAGCCATGGCTCATCAGCAAAGGCTTGACAGACGCCTTCCGTGAGAGTGCTGAACTGAAATACAAACTTATGCCTTACGTCTATGCCCAGGCAAAGGATTGCTCGGAGCGTGGCCTGCCAATGCTACGCGCCCTGCTCGTGGAGTTCCCCGACGACCCAGGCGCATGGCTGGTTGAGGACGAGTATATGTTCGGATCGCAGATTCTCGTGGCACCGTTGCTTGAGAGCGGCACGTCGAGAATGTGCTACCTGCCGGCAGGAAAGTGGATTGACTATCAATCCGGAAAGGTTTATGAAGGTGGCTACCGCAACATTGCAACAGGAAAGATATCTTGCGTAATCCTCGTTCGCGACGGAAGCATCATACCACACGCACCGCTTGCACAGCGCACCGACCAGATACGCTGGGACAAGATAGAGATGAAACACTTCCGTTCTGCCGACAACGTGAAGTGCAGCGGAATAGTTTATCGTCCAGGCGACGAGAAGATAGAAATCGTAAAATGACAGAATCGCCCATACTCGCACTCCAGCAACAACGCATGTTACTGGAGATTGAATACAATGTCGATAAGGAGGAACACCGCCGACAGATGGAAGCCAAGGGTCTTGAACGCTTGGCAAAGAGAGGTGACGTGTGGCTCAACGTGCATTTCAGCCGTAGCTTCTACAACTCTCTCAACCAACTCTCGGTGGAAATAGTGCGGACACAAGACAACGACATTGAACACAATTTCGAGTTTGGGCGACCTGTATATATCATCCTAATTGAAAAACAGAACGACAAAAACGGGAAGAAGACTAAGTCGATAAACGGGACGGTAAGCTACGTGGATGGAGACAGGATGGTGGTCACTGTGCCCGACGGAACCGACACCGTGGGAATGCAGACAGCGGCTTCCCTCTACGTGCAGCTTGGTTTCGACGAGACAACCTACAGGCTTATGTTTGAAGCACTCGACCGCACCATCGGAGCACGTGGGCGACTTGGCTATCTGCGCGACCTCTTCTACAGCAGCCAGAAAGCTGAAACCTTCACTTTCGCGCCGCTCAGTTTCCCGTTCCTCAACGTGTCGCAGGAAAGGGCAGTGAACGAAGTGTTGAGGGCAAAGGACGTGGCGGTGGTTCACGGACCTCCTGGAACAGGAAAGACCACCACGCTCGTTGAGGCTATCTACGAAACCTTGCGACGCGAGAACCAGGTCCTCGTTTGTGCGCAAAGCAATATGGCTGTCGATTGGATTTCGGAAAAACTCGTTGACAGGGGGATTAATGTCTTGCGTATCGGCAATCCTACAAAGGTGAACGACAAGATGCTGTCCTTCACCTACGAACGGCGCTTCGAGAGTCATCCCGACTATCCGCAACTCTGGGCAATAAGGAAAAGCATACGCCAGTTGCGAGCCAACCGCAAGCGCGGCGACCACAGCTTCCACCAGAAGTTGGAACGGCTGAAGGAACGCGAGACAGAACTCGAACTGCGCATACGCAACCAACTATTCCGCGAGGCGCGCGTTATAGCCTCCACGCTTGTGGGCAGCGCCAACCGCCTGCTCGACGGAATGAAGTTTGGAACCCTGTTCATCGATGAGGCGGCACAGGCACTTGAGGCGGCTTGCTGGATTCCGATGCGTCGTGCCACAAGAGTGATACTTGCAGGCGACCACTGCCAGCTGCCTCCGACAATTAAAAGTGTTGCCGCGATGAAAGGCGGCTTGGACAAGACGTTGATGCAACGCATTGTGGAACGAAAGCCCGAGGCGGTAACACTGTTGAAAATGCAATACCGTATGAACGAAGCCATCATGCGCTTCTCTTCCGACTGGTTCTACCACGGAGAAGTGGAAGCGGCACCGATGGTGAAATATCGCGGAATACTCGACCTCGACAAGGCGATAGAATGGAAAGACACGTCTGGCGACACTTCGCACGAGCAATTCGTGGGCGACAACTTCGGACGCATAAACAAAGAGGAAGCCCAACTGACACTGCTCACCCTTGCGGAGTATTTTGTACGAATAGGCAGACAAAGAATAATTGACGAGCGAATAGACGTGGGAATAATCTCGCCCTATCGTGCACAGGTGCAATACCTGCGCCACCTGATAAAAAGGACCGACTTCTACAAACCTTTCCGAAAGATAATCGCCGTGAATACTGTTGACGGATTCCAAGGACAGGAACGCGACATCATAGTGATTTCAATGGTGAGAAGCAACGAGGAAGGGCAGATAGGATTTTTGCGAGACCTGCGACGCATGAATGTGGCGATAACGAGGGCAAGGATGAAACTCATCATCCTTGGCGACTCTGCCACTCTCACACGGCATACGTTTTATCGCCGCCTGAAAGAATATATAGACAGTTTGAGTGAAACAAAATAAAAATCAATCATTATGGACCAAACCTTATATATATATAATACGGCGCTTTGGACAATGACAGTAATGGCTGTCTTCGTCTTTGTTGCCCTTTACTTTGTGAAGGCAGGATATGGAATGTTCCGCACAAAGGCTTGGGGATGGTCGATAAGCAACAAGGTGACATGGGTGCTGATGGAGGCTCCGGTGTTCATCGTGATGCTATGGATGTGGACAAGCAATGGGGCGACAACAGCCTTGCCGGCTTTCCTCGCCTTCCTGCTTTTTGAGCTGCATTATTTCCAGCGGTCGTTTGTTTTTCCTCTTCTGATGAAGGGAAAGAGCCGTATGCCTGTTGCAATAATGTTGATGGGCATCACGTTTAATGTCATCAATGGCGTGCTGATAGGCAAGGGGCTCTTCTCGTTTCCGCCGTCTTGCTTCAACGAGGGCGCGGCGTTCTTGCTTCGTCCGCTGTCGCTCTTGGGCATAGCCGTATTTTTCCTTGGCATGGGCATCAACCTGCACTCCGACCACGTCATCCGCCATCTGCGCAAACCAGGCGACACCAACCACTATCTGCCCTCCAAGGGACTTTACCGCTATGTCACCTCAGCCAACTATTTCGGCGAACTTGTGGAATGGACAGGTTTCGCTCTCTTCACCACGATACCTGCCGCTTGGCTCTTCGTAATATGGACGGCGGCCAATCTCGTTCCGCGTGCCGCTGCCATACACAAGCACTACCGCGAGGAATTTGGCGCCGCTGTGGGAAACAGGAAAAGAATCATACCATTCATATATTAAAACAGACAATTATGGCATCAAAACTCTTCACACCAGTAAACATAGGACCGCTGACTCTGAGGAACAGAACAATTCGCTCTGCTGCCTTTGAGAGCATGTGTCCGGGTAATGTTCCGAGCAAACAGTTGCTCGACTATCACCATTCGGTAGCCGAAGGAGGCGTGGGAATGACAACAGTGGCATACGCCGCAGTATGCCAGAGCGGACTCTCTTTCGACCGCCAACTTTGGATGCGCCCGGAAATTGTGCCGGGACTTAGGGAACTCACCGATGCCGTACACAAGGAAGGTGCAGCAGCATCTATTCAACTCGGCCACTGCGGCAATATGTCGCACAAGAGCATCTGCGGCTGTCTGCCTGTGGGAGCAAGCGGCGGCTTTAACCTCTATTCGCCCACCTTCGTGCGCGGTTTGCGTACCGATGAACTGCCTGTGATGGCACGGGCTTATGGCGACTCGGTGCGCCTTGCCCGTGAGGCTGGCTTCGACGCTGTGGAGATTCATGCAGGTCACGGTTACCTCATCAGCCAGTTCCTCTCGCCTTCGACCAACCACCGCAAGGACGAGTTCGGAGGGTCGCTGAAGAACCGCATGCGCTTTATGGACATGTGTATGGACGAGGTGATGAAGGCTGCGGGAAACGACATGGCGGTGTTGGTGAAGATGAATATGCGCGACGGATTCAAGGGCGGCATGGAACTCGATGAGACACTGCAGGTGGCACGACGGTTGCAGGACGACGGCGCCCACGCACTGGTGTTGAGCGGCGGTTTCGTGAGCAAGGCTCCGATGTATGTCATGCGTGGCGAGATGCCTATCCGCACCATGACCCATTACATGACTTGCTGGTGGTTGAAATACGGTGTGAGGATGGTGGGCAAGATGATGATTCCCTCGGTACCGTTCAAGGAAGCCTATTTCCTCGACGACGCACTGAAGTTCCGTGAGGCTCTGCCCGACATGCCACTCGTGTATGTAGGTGGCTTGGTGGCAAGGGAGAAGATTGACGAGGTGCTCGACCACGGGTTCGTTGCCGTGCAGATGGGTCGCGCCCTGCTCAACGAGCCAGGCTTCGTAAATCGAATGAAGGCCGAGGAAAACGCCCGCTGCAACTGCCGCCACAGCAACTACTGCATTGCCCGAATGTACACTCTCGACATGGCGTGCCACCAACACTTGGACGAGGAACTGCCACGATGCCTGAAGCGTGAGATTGAAAAAATAGAAAAAAAGGATGATATATGAATAAGCTATTGACCATATCGGCAATTTTTGTGCTGCTGACTTTCGCCGGTTGTTCAGATAGCCGCACTGCGGGCGGTAAAGGTGGTGCGGACAGCACCCACACAAAGGAGTTTATCACAAAGATAAGCCTCCAGGAGCCCGACCGTGCCCTTGCCATCATCGACACGATGGAGATGAACAAGGAGGCGCTGCCGTATGAGCTCAACTACATGCGTTTTGCCATCTACGTCAACGGGTACGCTGATAACAAGATGGCAGAATATTATGCAAAACAAGTGCTGAAAGACTCCCTTGAGCTGCAGAAAGACGTGAAATGCCATTTCACCATCTTGAACATCCTTGCCGACATTGCCAATCAAAACAGCCAATACGCACAAAGCATAAAATATTCCAAGGCGGCTATGGAAGTGGCGCAAAAGAACAATATTAAAGAATATGAGGTGTCGGCTACAGAAGCATTGGCACTAAGCCTTATAAAGCTTGGCGACCAGGAAAGCGGATTCAAGCTCTTCGCTGAGGGAAAGGATGAAATAGTAAAATCGTTGGACAAGAATAACGACTTCCAGAATATCAACAACGCCTACTCCTTTGTGGGAAACTACATGGAAAGCCTGCTCAACGCCAAAAGATACGAAGAAGCGAAACAGCTAATTCCCGACTTGACCAACATCACAAAAAAAATGGAACAGCTTGATAACGTAATGGACGGGGTGGTGGAATACCGCCAGCTCCACACCTACGGCCTGCTGATGAAATTCTATGATAAGACGGGCAACGCGAGGGAATCGGAGAAATATCTTACGTTGATAAAGAAGTCGAAACTCGCGGGGACAAACTTCGTTGAGGCTCTCGTCTCGGAGCATTACTTGGACGTGAACGATGTGAAACGCCTTGCGGAGATAACCGCCAGTATAAGGGAAAACGCGGTGGCAAACAACGACACCCTATCGGAGTTTTTCGTGGAATATGTGCTCGACTACGAGAAATATATAAGCAAGACTCGCGGCAACTACCGCGAGGCTTTCGAGAAGGCGGAGGTGATAAGCAGCGTGAAGGACTCGATAGCCAAGCGCAACAGTGAGGAGGACGGAGCGCGACTGGCGAAAATCTACGAGACGCAGGAGAAGGAACGCCTCCTTGCGGAGAAGGACGCGCAGCTGTCGAGGCACAAGGGCATCTTCTTTGTCGTGGCGGTGGTGTTGGCGCTCGCCTTTATGTTCATTGTCATGCTGCTGATGTTTAACCGCAAGGTTAACCGCCGCAACAAGACCATCGTCTCGACAATTAACCAAATGATGGAGAAGGAGGGTGAGCTGACACGGCTACGCCTAAATGATGACGCAAAGAACGCCAACCCCGACGAGATGCGCCTCATGCAGTGCCTCGAAATGCTGAAGAACGACATGCCGATGGACGACATTGCCACGGCATCGGGCTTTACGGACGCAGCCGACTTAGCCAAGAAGTTCTACGCTCATTTCGGTATCCATGCGGAGGAATACCGCAAGTGGTCGAGGCAAATCAACGAGCAGGAAAAGACGGGCATGGAAGAGGCAAAGCAGATGAGAGACTCGTTCATCAACAGCATGTCGCACGAGATACGTACGCCGTTGAACCAAATCTACGGTTTCGTGCAGTTGCTCACCGACCCGAACATTCAACTCTCCGACGACCAGAAACGGCAGTACAACGACATCATCGCCGACCAGACAACCTACATGACTCGACTGATCAACAAGTTCCTCGAAATTTCAGAATACGAGAGCAGCGACGAGCCGCTGCCATGCGAGATGGTCTCCATAGCCGCCTTGTACAGCGAGGTGGATTCCATAGTGCCGCGACCGGCTGAGGGCGTGGAGCTGACGTTCAGCAACCGAAGAGAAACGGACACGTTGCAAACCAACGGCAAGGGTCTATCGCGCATCTTGCAGTGCCTGGTGGGCAACGCGGTGAAGTTCACCGCGGAGGGTTTCATCAGCGTGGAGTGCCACACTGGCGCCGACGGCGAAACCGTGTTTACTGTGGCGGACACGGGCAAGGGCATTCGCGAAGGCAACGAGGAGAGCATCTTCGACCGCTTTTTTAAGGAGGATGAGTTTGTGCCCGGCGTAGGTCTCGGCCTCCCGCTTGTGCGCAAGATAGCAAGGCGTATGGGTGCAACGGTAGAGCTGGACCGCACTTACGCTTCAAAAGGCTCGAGGTTCCGTGTTTCGCTGAGGGCGTAATCGGCCTACGACCACCGCCCGTCATAACTTATCACCGGTCCGAAGCATAGGTAATGCCCCCCAAAGGGCTTGGCTCCTAAACATAAATAAATTAGCTGAACTTTCGGAAGTTGCTATATTGATGTCGATCAAAACCAAAAGACTTTACAGGATAATTTTTTTCTTGCGGTAATACTCGCGAAACTCAGTGGGCGAGCAGCCCTTCTTCCGCTTGAATACGCGGTTGAAGTTGCTAAGGTTGTTGTAGCCGCATAGGTAGCAGATGTCGGCGATGCTCTTGGTGGTATCGACAAGCATGCGCGCGGCAAAGCCGAGACGGATGTCGATGATGTAGTCACTCACGGTGCGCCCTGTGTGGAGTCGGAAGAAGCGGCTGAAAGCGGTCTCGCTCATGCAGGCAAGCTCTGAGAGAGTCTTCAGCTTCATGTCGTCCATGTAGTGGGTGTTGATGTAGTTTTTCACCTTGAGTATGCGTGAGCTATCCTCCTCTATCACCACTTTCGCGTAGCTCGTCGTTGCAAGAGTGCGCGAACCATCGCTGTTGGCAAGCGTGTTGAGAATGCGGAGGAAACTGATGAACGCATCGAAGCGGTCGGTGATGCTGCTGAGGTCATGAAGCTGGTTATAGACCTTCATTATGGCATCCATGGAGAAGACGAGCCCCTTGCGCGCCTCGTTGAGCATGTTGTAGATTTGCTTGAATGCCGACTTGCCTAATAAGCTTTCCTCCGACAGGTCGAATCGGAATTGCACGGTTATCTCGTGTATGTCGTCGCTTTTGCAGTCGTTCTGCATCCACACATGTTCGAGTTCAAGACTGGTGATGAGCACGAGGTCGTATTCCCCTATGACCTCGTTGCTGTCGCCGACAATGCGCCTCACTCCTGCCGCATGTTCGACGAAGTTGAGCTCAAACACCTGGTGGTTATGAATCGGATAGGTGAATTCCTTCTTGTGGCGGTCGGCAATGTACATTATGTCGTTTTCACGCAATGGGGTTATTTCGTGAAGCACGCGGTCGGTGGTATGGTCTTGTTTCATAATGTGAGTCTTTATGAGTAAAAAATGCGTCCTGCGCGATAGGTATGCTTAGTCGATTCTTTCAATCAGTTCAAGACACATTCGTCCGTTGTGGTACGGGCATTTCCAGAAGCCAGCCTTGTCGTCGTCGAGGTTCAGCGTGCCGTCGGCGTGGCGGCTCCAGTACCACTCGCCGTTTTTCGTGTCGATAAGGTTGTCCTTGATGTACTGCCAGCAACGGAGGGACTTGTCGAGGGCCGACGAGTCGGCGAAATGCTGGTAGATGTTGTAGAAACCTACCACTGCCTCCGCCTGCACCCACCAGTGCAGGTCGTCATCTACGTGACCTGTATCTACATTAGCCTCATGCACCATCGAACCGTCGGCGTTGAGTCCTTTCTCCGATGCCTTTGCCACGAGCTGCACTATCGGCTCTACCTTTTTGAGCACCTCGGCATCACCGAGTACAAGGGCTGCTTCGTGTATAAGCCATGAACATTCGATGTCGTGACCATAGCTCTCAAGATGTCCAGCACCGCGTGTCCAGTCGTTCTCAAAGAAGAGGTCGAGATGGTGGGTCTCGGGGTTGAGGATACGGTCGGTGAAGATGTCGATGAGGTTGCGGAGGGCTTTTTCCAGTCGCGCGTCTTTCCAGATGCGGAAGAGGTTAGTGTAAGGCTCGATGATATGCAGGTGAGTGTTCTGTGACTTGGGATAGTTGGCATCGAAGTCTGACAGGCGCATATCAGCAATCTCGCCCCATTCACGGGTGCATGCCTCTATATATCCATTGTATATCACGTCGAGCGAGTGCTCTTCGATACAGTCAAAGAGTTGGATGGCATAATCGAGAGCCTCCTTGTCGCCAGTGGCGCGAACATATTCGCTCAGTCCGTAAATCATGAAACCAATTGCATAAAACTGCTTTTTGGTGTCCTTGGGATTACCCTTATAGTCGAGCGACCAGTAAGTGCCGCCATATTCGCGGTCGATGAAATGGTCAATGATATAGTCCTTTGCCCTGGTTGCCATTTCAAGATACTCGGGTTTGCCGAGAACGCGATATGCTGCCGAGAAAGTCCACAAGATACGGCCATTGAGTATGCCACCCTTTTCGGCCTCGGCATGCAGGTTGCCATGACCGTCGATACGGCCATAGAATCCCCCGTTCTCATGGTCAACCATATTGTTAATCCAGAAAGGCAGGATGTTGTTTGTGAGCACATCCTGCATTTCTTTTCTGAATGTAGAGACCTTGTTTGTATTCATTATACTGTGGATGAAAAGCAATTATTTCTTTATAGGATACTTAAGTACCAATAATACTATTATTGCAGCGATGATAGCAGGGAAGAGCGAGAACAGCGACCATATCATGTTGAGTACAGAGTCGGTGATTGAAACGGGATCAACTATAGTGTTGCCCATTTTGTCAGTTGTCATGCTTGCTCCGGCAAGTCCTAAGAAAAGGGCTACGAGCGAACCGGAGATAGCAGTGCCAAACTTCTGCGACATTGTACCCGATGAGAAGATTAGGCCTGTGGATGAACTACCGTTTTTCTCGGTGGCATAGTCAGCCACGTCGGCATACATTGACCACAACAATGGAGAGTAGAGTCCAATGCCTACAGATGTAAGTACTACCAGTGTCACCATAACCCATATATATGCTGGGTCCATAGGCACAAAGAAGAAGGCTACGGAGAATACAGCACAGATGATGGCAGATATAATGAAAGCCCTGCTCTTAGAGCCCACTTTTTCAGTGAACTTAGGCGATATGCCTCCGAAAATCATACATGTAAGTTCGCCAAAGGTCATAAAGACAGTGTAGTTGATAATCAAACCGCTGATGGTTATTTCACCACCGAGACAGTAGGTAAGCATATATCCTGCTACAGCATAGCGGAAACCGTTGAAGAAATTTGTGCATACACCTATCAGAGTGAGATAAATCCACGGTTTGTTCTTGACGAGGTCGGCAAACTGCTTAAAAGAGAATTTTTCAGCACGTACCGGCTTCAGTCTTTCCTTAGTGAGCAGTCCGCAGGCAAGAGTCATCACTGCAGCTATGATACCGAAACCAGCACCAAGAACAGCATACTGATGTGCTTCAGTGCCTCCGACCATTTTCTGTAGGTACGGGAAAGAGAGAAGAGTGATGAATCCCATGGCGTAGGCGCCCACCATACGGAATGACGAGAATTGGTTTTTCTCATTGTCATTTTCAGTCATTACGCCGAGCAGTGAACCGTAGGGCACATTTACCATAGTATATATTGCCATCATAAGCAGGTATAAGGTATAGGCATAAATGCGCTTGCCTGCATAACCCATGTCTGGTGTATAGAGAAGCATCGCAAATATTAGACCGAAGGGTATGGCACCGAAGATGAGCCAAGGACGATATGTCCCCCAACGTGACTGAGTACGGTCGGCCAAACTGCCCATAAGAGGGTCGGTGAACACGTCGAACAATCTAGCTATCAGCATCAATGTAGCAGTGTCGGCGAATGTCAATCCAAAAACATTAGTAAAAAACAGCGGGAAAGCTATAGACATTATTTTCCATGTAATACCTCCTGCTGCTGCATCACCAAGTGCATAGCCTATTTTTTCAGATAATTTTGCCATATTATTATTTTAGTTGACAAGTTAACTTACAAGTTATTTCTGTTTTTTGCAACGAGTTTCTTTATAGTCTCTACACTCGCTGCGGTGAATAATCCATCCTCAGGCGTATTGAAGCAATAGTCAACCAGACGGTCGATGGTGGAAGTGGCCACATGCATTCTCGTGTCACTGCTTGCGTAGTAGATGAACACCTTGCCATCCTCGTCGGCAATCCATCCGTTGGCAAATGCCACGTTCATTACATCACCGATATACTCCTCTCCCTCTGGCACAAGGAAGTAGCCTCCAGGCTGTGCAATCACTTTTGTAGGGTCTTCAAGCGAAGTCATGTACATGTAAAGCACATAACGAAGTCCGCTGGCACATCCGCGCACACCGTGGGCAAGGTGAAGCCAGCCCTTGGATGTCTTGATAGGATGAGGGCCTTCGCCGTTCTTCACCTCCATGATGGTGTGATAGTGGCGTGAGTTGATGATTTTCTCTTCCTTAACCTCCGCGTGGGTGATGTCGTCAACAAGTGCCCAGCCGATGCCGCCACCTGAACCGGTGTCGATAAATCCGTCCTGTGGTCGAGTGTAGAAGGCATATTTGCCATCGACAAATTCCGGGTGAAGCACCACATTGCGCTGCTGGCTCTTTGTCTTCAGGTCTGGCAGACGCTCCCAGTTGACGAGGTCCTTGGTGCGTGCAATGGCTGCTGTCGCAGTGGCTGCCGAGAGGTCGCCAGGTTGCGAGTCGTCGTGACGCTCGGCACAGAACACTCCATAGACCCATCCATCCTCGTGTGCCGTCAGTCGCATGTCGTAGATGTTTGTGGCTGGTATGGTGTCCTCCGGCATGGTGATTGGCTCTGGCCAGAAGCGGAAGTTGTCAACACCGTTGGGGCTTTCTGCCACGGCGAAGAAGCTCTTGCGGTCGGCTCCTTCCACACGCACGACAAGCACATATTTTCCGTTCCACTTGATGGCTCCGGAGTTGAGTGTAGCGTTCATCATGATACGCTGCATGAGATATGGGTTGTCCTTTTCGTTGAAGTCATATCTCCACTCTAATGGAGTATGTTCTGCCGTGAGGATAGGGTTCTCATACTTTTCGTAAATGCCGTTATATTTGGCAGAAGGTTTGTTAGGTTTGCTCAGCAGTTCCTCATGCGCCTTGCGCAGGGCTGCCACTCTTTCATTAAAATCACTCATGATGGTTAATGTATATTTTTATATTTCATTTCAATTTTTCTATAATTCAATTCTTCATTTTTTTAATTCCTTTAGTAGCCAAGCCACCCACTCGTCCCATTGTTCCTGATACCAGAAGTGCCCTGTCTGTTGGTAAAGGCTCAGCTCCTTGGGAGCAGTCACGGTGTTGTAGGTTTCCCACATTGTCGTAGGCGGAACAACCACATCGTTATATCCGAATGAGAACCATCCAGGGCATGTTATGCGCTTTGCGAAGTTTATTCCGTCGAAATAGCCTGAGTTCTTAACCTTCACGGGATTAGGATTCTCCACATTATAGAAATAGTGAGGCCATCCGCAAGCCTGCTTCTTCAGTGAGGCAGTATGGTCGCACATCGCTGCATGCACAGCTCCGAAGCATGTCACTCGTTTGTCAAGTGCAGCGCAAACGAGCGACAGCATACCGCCCTGGCTACTGCCCGTCACTCCCAGTTTCTCTCCGTCCCACTCAGGCAGAGAGGCAATATAGTCGATAGAACGGATTGCCCCTGTGAAAATTCTCTTATAAGGCATTTTTTCACGGTCGTCGAGGTTGGCTTCCCAATATCCATTTAATGCACCGTTGTGAAGACGGTCATAAACCTCCTGTTTCATGGTCACAGGAATGCCATGGATACCAATCTCCAGCGTTATGGCTCCCTGCGACGCTACATATACATCACCACCGTATGGTCGGCATCCCGCTCCTGGCACACGAAGAAGTGCAGGATACTTTCCTGGCTTCACCGGTACGCACAATATGCCGTAGATGCGGCTTCCCCAGGCATTATTGTTGAAGCTGACCTCATAGACGTTCACGTCCTTTGTGCATCGCTCGGGCAACAGCTCCCTGTGCGGGTCGAGGTCAACCTTTCGTGCTTCGGCAATGGTGTTGCTCCAAAATGAGTCGAAGTCTTCGGGGCATACGACATCCGCTGTCAGTTTCTCTGGCGAGAAGGCGGCGGTGCAGATGCCGGTGTAGGTCTTGCCTTTCTCCGTGTATGTCACTGTCACGCGGTAGAATCCCGGTTTGTTCATCTTTCCTTCAAACGTTGCTGTCCCGCCTTTCAGTGTCAGTTCTTTCTTTACCGTCGGGTACATCTCCGGCCCCGCCTCGTAAGCCACCTTGGCGTTGGCAATCGGCGTGCCCGATCGCAGTACGCTGACGTTGAATTTGGCAGTCTCTCCTGTTTTGTAATTCCAGTCGTAATGGTCAGGTGTCACAGTGACGTTGATGTTATTACCCCTGATTTGTGCTTGCGCTACAACCACGAGAAGTAGCGTGAGCAAAAACATGCAAGTTCTTTTCATAATGCGTTATTCTGTATTTTAAGTTTCAAGTTTTTACAAGTCTCAAGTTTTAGATTAAGAAGAGGAGGAGCCAAACGCCTTTAGCTCCCATTCCCTCTAACCTAACTACTAACTATAAACCTAATCAAATATTTCGTTATTAAAACGATTTCTCGTTTGATGCTGCAAAGTTAGTACATTTTCTATGAAAACAATGATACTTTTTTGCCAAAAAATTACACTATGTTGCCAAAAAGTAAAAATATGACTATTAATTAATGTTTTTTATACTATTATGCAAGCCTACACCTTATATTATATATATAAAGGCAGTCGTTTTTTTGAGAGTGTTTTAAGAAATTCTTGCGTTATATCAATAATATTGTAAATAATACACTTAAAAATAGTAAAACAATCACTTTCTTGTTGTTTTTCGTAATATTTGCAAAATAGTATCATCTTTTATCAAAATAAGCACAATTGCTTTATGAAATAATTGCTACCTTTGCAACCGAAAACTTATGTTATCTATAAATGCGAAACAAAGAGTAGTGCCAACGGAACTGAAACAAACTTTTATTAAAGTAAAATACATTAAAGTCAAATAACGTATGAACAGTAAAACAAGAAAACAAATCTTGCTTGTAGGGTTATGCTCGATACTATTGTTGGGCAATCCTTCGCAGGCTTTTGCGGTACGGGATGCACAAACGCCTCCAGCCGTACAGCAAACGAAGAAAGTCTCAGGTGTCGTCTCCGATGCCATGGGACCAATCATTGGTGCGAGTGTCAAGGTCAAGGGAACCTCAACGGGCGTTGCCACCGATTTTGACGGAAACTTTACACTTAACGTACAGCCGGGAGCCACTCTCGTAGTGTCATATATCGGTTACGTAACTAAGGAAATAGAAGTCGGCAACCAGACAACTCTTTCCATCACCCTTGAAGAAGACAAGAAACTTCTTGACGAAGTGGTTGTCGTTGGTTACGGTACGATGAAGAAGAGCGACATCTCTGGCTCGTCGGTCAACCTTGGGGAGAAAGCCATGAAAGGCTCTATCATCACCTCACTCGACCAGTCGCTTCAGGGTCGTGCAGCCGGTGTCACGGCAGTTAGCACTTCCGGTGCTCCGGGTACAGCTTCTTTAATTCGTGTGCGTGGTACTGCAACCATCAACTCCAACGCCGAGCCACTCTACGTTATCGACGGTGTGATAGTACAGACGGGAAACACAAGCGGTTCAAGCCTTGGATTCGGCGATGCCCTCGACAACGGTCCGACATCAACCGTTTCTCCTTTGTCAACCATCAACCCGGCTGACAGACCCAACGCCTCGACATGATGAACCTCCGCGAGTTTGGCGACTACTACAACGACTTCGTGGCTTCAGGCTTCGGCGGCATCAAAGAAGACCCATACTACAGCGATGTCTCACTGCTTGGAAAAGGAACAAACTGGCAGGATGCCATCTTCCAGACTGCTTTCCAACAAGTACAGCAACAAGATTGTCACCCTCTCTGAGTGCGGATGGAGCGAATACACCAATTCGCGCGTTGCAAACATCTCCGAGCAGTGGGAGTCAGGTGCCAAGTGGTCGTGGTTCATGCCTTGGTATGACGGAAGCGAAGCTGTAAACAAACATGCCGACGAGGCTTGGTGGAAGGCAGCAATGGGCAGCCAATTCGTTATAACACGCGACAAAGTGAAGTTCTAATATGAAAAAAAACATTATTCTTTTTATGGTCGCAACTGTAATGCTGACTGCTTCATGCGACAAGAAAAAGGCTGACGACCCGTTGGCTGAATCGGGACGTACACAACGCACCGAAAACCTGCTCGCAAACCTTAAGGCTTCGGCGGAAAAGGGCTATCTCGTCGGTCATCAGGATGCTACCGTATATGGAATAGGGTGGGTGGGCGACAGTTGCCGCTCTGACGTTAAGAGCGTTTGCGACGACTTCCCCGCTATAGTCGGCTTCGACCTTGGACATCTCGAAATGGGCGACTCCGTAAACCTCGACGGAGTGCCATTCGACAGAATGCGTGAGGAGATAATACGCCAATACGACCGCGGAGGAATGGTAACGCTAAGCTGGCATCTCGACAATCCTCTCACCGGTGGTTCGGCTTGGGTGAAGCCCGACTCGCTCACCGACCAGGAGAAACAGACCGTAGCCTCTGTGCTTGAAGGTGGCGAGTGCCACGAGAAGTTTCTCGGATGGCTCGATACTCTCGCCGAGTTCCTTAACTCGCTTGAGACTCCTTATGGAGTGAAGGTTCCCGTACTCTTCCGTCCATGGCATGAGCACACTGGTAGCTGGTTCTGGTGGGGACAGAATCTCTGTACCACCGAGCAGTATAAGGCTCTGTGGAAACTCACTGAAGACCGACTGAAAGAGAAAGGAGTCGCCAATGTGCTCTATGCCTATTCTCCTGGAACAGAGTTCGGCGGTGATGCCGACAAATATCTTGAGCGCTGGCCTGGCGACGAGATGGTGGATGTGATAGGCTTCGACACATATTGCACCAACAATCCCGAGGACACCACAGCCATCAACAACTACCGCAACGGTCTCGACCTTGGTCTTAAGACAATCTGCGAGATTGCCAAGCAGCACAATGTCGTGCCAGTGTTGAGTGAGACAGGTATGGAGAGTCTTGGAATGGAGAACTGGTGGACAGAGGTGCTCATGCCTGTGCTCAACAAGTATCCCATCGCCTACGTCCTCCTCTGGCGCAATGCCCACGACAAGCCCGGCCATTTCTACATGCCTTATCCCGGACAGAAGACCGTGAGCGACTTCATTCGTTTCTATAACGACAAGCGCACCCTCTTTCTCAAGGACATAAACGGGTTATACTTGAAAGCAAACTGACGTTTCTTATCTTATAATGATGAAAGGAGTGGGTTCTTCTGCCCACTCCTTTCATAATACATCACTTCCCCCATTATAAATGTTTTATTAAGCCCTTGCTTATTTATATTCCGCATTGGCGAATGTACGTTCCCCATTGGCGAACGTAAGTTCTGCAATGCGGAATATACGTTCCGCAGTGTGGAATATAACGCCAGCACCAGTCTCAACATAAACACGATGCCTTACAAACAATAATTATTATCGTTGTCATAATAGTTTTACGACTGTTTGTCACACCATATCACGACACCCTGTTATTGTACGCCATGGCAGAATCCTTGGCGGCGACTGGACGGGAGGCTAAATGATATAGTCGAGCACGTATTCTTACGGAATCAATCGCTTTCAAACGCTTTCAGAACAATTAGATAACTTTGTGGTTCTCGTCAAAAGGCTTCTGATGTTCGTCAGAAGGCTTCGGACGCACATCAAAAGTCTTCGGATGAACATCCAAAGCGTCTGACTGATAACTCACATCTGCATATACAGTTGCCTCATGTCTACAACTGTTATGCAGAAGAATATTTGCGAAAACCCTTCACCACCCTTCACTCGTAAGCACACAGCGATCTTGTCAGCTTCTGCCGACAGCTGAGGCGGCAAGGATTATCTCCCTGCAGCCTTGCGCCATTTACCAAGGGCGACAATCAATTGAGTGCGGGCATCTATTTCGTCGGCAAGTGCCGACTGCCATAACGACTGCGCCTCTAAATGGTCGCTGAGTGTCTCCATGCCCGAATCGTAAGAGCTGCGCGAGAGACGGAGATTCTCGGTGGCTTGTTCCACCGAAAGTCGGGCTATTTCGAGTGCAGTGAGTTGTTCGCGAAGCGTATTTCGGGCTTGGGCGAGTTCGAGTGTCATTTTCTCACGTTTGTCTGCCAGTTCTATTTCCGCCATACGTACAGACGACTTGGCAGAACGTATCTTGCCCCTGCGCTCGCCGAAATGGAAGATGGGCATGGAGAACGTGACACCGACACAACCTGAGAACTGGTCGATGAGTGTTTGGTCATACATACGCTGGGTACCGGCAAGCGAACTGGTGGCATCGATCGTCACCTTGCCGCCATTGGTGTATCCGCCCGAGGCAAATGCCGCCAGGTGGGGGAGATAGTCGGATCGGGTGAGGCGCAGCTGCTGACGGGCAAGTTCTGCCTTCTCGTTGAGGATGGCATACTCTGGTCGGGAGAGCACCTGAAGACTGTCGTCGGAGGCAGACATGACTTCCTCCACCAAGGCTGAAGTGATGTCGGGACGGGCAATGAGCAGAGGCGACGACAAGGGCATACCAATGACCTGACACAGATTCATGCGGGCAAGGTCGTAGGCATTATCGGCACGAGTGACAGACAGTTGGGCCTGGTTGAGTTTCACCTGCACCTTCATCAGGTCGTTTCTGGTGCGCATTCCATGGCGCACTGCCGACTCCACCGTTTTCAGCAGTTCCTGAAGAAGATGCCGGTATGACTTTGCCACATCGACCATCTCGCTTGCCTTCACTGCAAGAGCGTATGCCTCCTCTACTCTGACAATCACCTCGCTCTCCGTCATACGTATATTCTCGTCGGAGATGCGTTGTCCTATTTTCGTCATAGTATATCCTGCGTCAATCTTCCCGCCCATATATATGGGTTGCACAAGCGAGAGCGAGGCATTGAAAAGGTTGGGCATCTTATACTTCACGGTCATTGCCGGAAATTCCGCATATTGCGACAGCCCAGTCACATTGCCGGAGGCATCGGTAAGCACAGAAGGCAGGAACTGCCCCATCTGCGAGTTGTATGAATAAATGGGAAGAGGGGCGGAAGGCATCCCGATACTGCCCGATGTGGTGTTGAGGAGATTGAAGGCTTGAAAGTCAAGCTTGGGCAGGTAATTTGCTTTCATTGCCATCACGTCGTAGCCCGATTTTTCCCTCTGCTCACGGGCTTGTTGCAGTTGGCGGTTATGCTCCACTGCCATTGCCCTGCATTGGTCGATGGTCAGTGAGTCTTGGGCTGTGGCATTGAGTTGCATGCCTATGCCAATCATTATGTATATCAGTCTTTTCATGTTTTATTTCCTTTTGTACATCAGCGAATATAGCACTGGTATGAAGATGAGAATGATGACAGTGCCTGCAGCCAATCCACCCATGATGGTGACGGCAAGCGACCCGAAGAGAGAGTCGGAGATGAGAGGTATCATACCGAGGATGGTGGTGAGCGATGCCATCATCACAGGAAGCAGGCGCGACTTGCTACTGTCGATGAGTGCCCTGTCGAGCGGTTTGCCTTGTGATGTCTGTAGCGATATTTCATCGATGAGCACGATACCGTTCTTGATCATCATGCCGATGAGTCCGAGTATGCCCACGATGGCTACAAATCCGAAATCCTTTCCCGAAAGGAGCACCGACGGGAAAACACCCACCACAACTAACGGTATGCAAGCGAAGATGATGGCGGGACGCCGGAAATCGTTGAACAGCATGATGAGTATGAGCAGCATCATCACCACAGACAGCGGGAAGCCCTTGAAGAGATATTGTTTGGATTGGGCGCTTGCCTTATATTCACCCTCCCACGAGAGTGAATATCCCTCTGGAAGGGCTATCGACTCTATGGCTTTGGCTATCGACTGGCGTGCCGACTCTGTCGATACACCCGGGGCTGGCGAGCACTGGAGCCTTTGCTGGCGCTGCCCATTGTAGCGCACCACAACGGGTTCTTCCCAACGGATGTCTATCCCCTTTGACACCTGCGACAAGGGTGTGGTACTGGTCACCTGACGTATGACGTCATCCTTGTCGAGACGTCCGCTCATGAGTTTCTGTACAGTGCTGCGGTTGAAGACATTGCCCACGTTGGGCATCATGCCGAAGACATTCACGCGGTCGAGGTTCTCCACTTCTTCCCCTTTGTCGGTATGGCATTTCACATAGATGTTCTCGGGGTGAATGCCATCGTAGAACGTGCCTACAGGAATACCGTCGGTATAGGACATGAGCGAGAGGGAAACATCGCCGCGAGACAATCCGCTGGTGCGTGCCGCCGACTGGTTATAGTCAACGGTGAGCACAGGCACCCGTGGCTCCCAGTCTGACGTGGGCAGGCACACCTTGTCGCTGTTTCTGACTATAGCCATGGCGGAGTCGGTGAGCTGGTGCAGCACCTGCGGGTCGGGACCGTTGAAACATATCTCTATAGGATATTTTTTGTACATCAGGTTGTAACGCTTGATTTTGATATACGCATCGGGGAATCGGTCGTTTAGTGTCCGTTGCATAGAGTCGAGATGTGCCACGAGTGTCTCCGGCGATGTGAAATCGACTATCAGTTCGCCGTATGCCAACGACGGTGTGGCTATGGAGCGCACGAGATTATAACGTGAGGGAGTGCCGCCGATACTGGTTGTGACGTGCGTTACGTCCTTGCATTGCATCAACATCGTTCGCATATGTTCCAGGTCGTGCTCCACTTGTGTGCTGTTATAGCCTTCGGGCAGTTTGTATTCGATGTAGAGTTGGTCGTATTCCATGTCGGGGAAAAAACTCTGTTGGATTAACGGATAGCACGACAGACTGCCCACAAGCAGCACTACTGCCGCGCCGACCACCATAAGGCGGTGGCGCAGGCAAACACCCATCACCTTGTCGAGCATGTCGTATGCCTTGCCCTTGTATGTCTCGCCTTCGCTCACCTTGGGATGGAGCAGGCGGTTTGCCATCAGTGGCACGTGGGTCAGGGCAAGCAGCCAACTGAGCAACAGCGACACGGCTATGACGATGAAAAGGTCGCGCACATATACTCCAGAAGTGTCGGGACTGAGAAAGATGGGCATGAAGGCAAGAATGGCGATGAGCGTGGCCCCAAGCAGCGGCATGGCGGTCTTCCTGCCTATGGAGGTGAGCGCCTCGGCGCGTGGCTTGCCACTGCGGAGATCAACGAGTATGCCATCTACGATTACGATGGCATTATCTACCAGCATACCCATGGCAAGGATGAACGCACCTAACGACACACGCTGCAACGTGCCGTCGAAACCGTTGAGCACGAGAAACGAGCCGAAGACGATTACCGCCAATGACATGCCGAGTATCACTCCCGACTTGAATCCCATGAAGAAGATAAGCACCACCACGACAATAACCACCGATTCGAGCAGGTTGATCAGGAAGGTGTAGAGCGAGTCGCTCACTCGTTCGGGTTGGAAGAACACCTTATTATATTCTACACCCACAGGCATTCTCTTTGCCAGCTGTCCGAGTTTCTCTTCCACTTTGTCGCCCACTTTCAGTATGTCGTGACTGCTCGAACAGGCTATGCTGATGCCCAGCGCCCTCTCTCCGTCGCGGAGCATGGCGTTGCGTGTCACCTTTTCATAACCCTTGCTCACATCGGCAATGTCGCGTATGCGCAACTGGTCGTCGTCGTGTCCGGCGATGAGCATGTCGGCAATGTCTTCCACCGAGCGGAACTTGTCATCCACGGTGACACGTATTCTCCTTGTCCCGTTGTCATAATATCCAGCATACGAGGTGGCGTTCTGTCCGTTGAGCGTCTGTATCACTTCTGTTGGCAAGACCCCGAGATTTGCCATCTTCTCTTCTTTCAGGTTGATATTGATACATTCTGGTCGTTTGCCGTAAATATCCACACGTGTCACACCGTCGATGGCGAGCACTTCTCGCTTTATGAGTTCAGCATAGTCGCTGAGCTGGCGGTCGGAGAGTCCGTCGCCGGTCAGGGCATAGAACATGCCATAAACATCGCCGAAATCGTCCGCCACGGTCATCACCTGTGACCCTTTTGGCAGTGATGGTTTTATGTTTTCCACCTTGCGGCGCAGCAAGTCCCACTGCTGTTCGAGTTCGTCATCCTTCACGGTAGGTTGCAGTTCCACGGTGATGATGGTCATGTCGGCATACGACGACGACTCAATATGGTCGATGGTAGGCATCTGGCGTATTGACTTCTCTATTGGGTCGGTGAGTTCCAGTTCCACCTGATGTGCCGAGGCGCCAGGATATGTGGCAACCACCAATGCCTGCTTCACCCTTATGGCAGGGTCTTCGAGTTTAGGCATTTGGGTGAAAGCCCATAAGCCTCCGATGATGAGAACGGCGACAAACGCATTGATAAGAACGCCCCTTTTGAGTGCCCATTTGCTGATGTTCATAACATTCCTCCTATGTTAGTTGCTGATGTTGCTTTCATGGGTTCCACTTGTTGTCCGTCGGTGAGATATCGCACACCGGTGGTCACCACTTTCTCGCCTGCCGACAGACCGGTCACCTGTGCCATTCCGTCAAGTTTCATTGCCTTCACTTCGACATCCTTTCTTGTCACCTTCTTGGATTGCTCTGAAAAGATGAATACCGAAGTGCGCCCGTCCTTGTTCATTATTGCCGACGAGGGTATGGTGACATCTGTACTGGAACCCTTTGCCGACAAGGCTTTCACGAGAGCCGACATTCCGGGCGTAAGCAGTTTGCGGTTATAGTTGCCCTGGATGGCAAAACGGACGGTATAGAGTTGTGTGGCATTAGCCACTGCACTCGTCCTGATGCGCTCCAACGGCATACTGTTGCCACCAAGAGCGTCAATGGAGCAGCGGAAGTCGGACAATTGCCCTAATCGTGCATAGTCGCTTGCCGAGACATTGATTTCCACCTCAATCCTGTCACCCGAAGATACCGTGACGATAGGCATGCCTGCACTTACCGTCTCTCCCGCCTCGTGCAGTTTCTCCTTGACATATCCTGCCACGGGTGACACCAATCGGGTGTCGGCGAGCTGGTTGCGGTGGTTGGCAAGTTTCTGTGTCATCTGCTGAAGTCCATACCTCGCCTGGTCGTAGTTTTGCGCAGTGGTCGTACCTTCCTTATACATGGCGATTACTCTTTCTGCATCGCCCTTTATGCGGTCGTATTCAGCTTGTGTGGCAGCCAACTGAAGTTGATAGTCTCTCGGGTCCATGATAGCCAACACTTGGCCTTTCCTTACATAGTCACCTTCGTTTACCGTCACCTTGGCCAACGGCCCGCTCACCCTGAACGATACGTTCACCTCCTCGGCAGCCCTTGTAGTGGCTGGAAACGACACCGTCTCTCCACCATCGATGGAGATGGCTTCTGCCACATTCACTTTTTTCAATACATCCTTTCCGGTCTTCTTGTCGCCACATCCCGTCATTGCCATGAGAGACAGGCAAAGCACACCAATCCAAATTCTTTCCTTTTTCATGCCAATATCTATTTCATATATTTTTGGTGGCAAAGATACAATATTATTGTAGATACATCATGTTCTAAATGGCGTTTCCTTTGTTCCTTATTATGACATACAGTTAAAAATCTGTCATTTTGAACACAAATAGGTAAATTGAGAACATTCTCATGTTCAAAAAATCGGTTATCTTTGCACGTGTTTTTACATTAAAAAGAAAAAATGGAAAAGAGACTGAGTGTAACGGATTTCAGCAGACGATTCACACGTGGATTGGGAAAAGAATTATTCTCCGATGAAAACCTCACGATAATTGAAGACGTGAACAATCTGCCTTTCTGGAGGCAGATTAATCAAGTTGACTTTGCGCTTGTCATACTATGCAAGCATGGCAGATTAGAAGCCACGCTTAACAATGTCAACTACACAGCCCAAGCCGGTGATATTATATTCTGTAGCGGAATGCATACCATGACCGAAGCCTTGATAACCACCGACTTCGATTGCGACTTGTTTTGTATATCCATGCGAAAATACCAAGAGCTGGTGGTGCCCGACAAAGAGTCGATGTCGAATTTCCTTTTCGCATATCAACGTCCGCTCATTTCGTTGAACGAAAAAGAGATGCAGTTAGTTGAGGGTTACAAACGCCTGTTGCAGATAAAAAACGACGAACACGACACTATATACAGTGGGCGCATTACCGACTCGATAACCCAAGCTCTTGTGTTTGAGTTCATGTCAGCGTGCGAGAGAAGAAAGGAAACCATGCCGGATTATGTACAACCCAATAGTCCCATCAACAAGAACATTGCCCACGACTTTCTCATCCTGTTGTCGGAAGACCGATGCCAGCATCGTTCCGTTTCTTTCTATGCCGACAAATTGTGTGTCTCGTCAAAGTATCTCTCACATATTGTGAAGAAAGAAACGGGAAAAACTGTGTCGAAATGGATAAAGGAGCAACTCACCGAACAGATTCGCAACCTGTTGCTTAACACTTCTCTCTCATGCAAGGAAATAGCAATGCGCCTTGATTTTCCCAACACTTCCTTTTTCGGCAAGTTCACCAAGGAGCATCTTGGTTGCAGTCCTATGCAGTATCGTTCTAATGGGCGGTCAAATGTCATTCATACTCCTGATCGTCAATGACCTTGCCTTCATGATCCACTGCACGCCAATGCACAATGTTTCGAGCCTCTGAGGATATGGTTACTCCGCACTTTAAATTCCTCCAACGACAATTCCACTCCGTCGAAGTCGAGAGGGTTGAAGTCGGGGAAATGTTTGAGATGCTCGATGAGCGATGCCGATGTGCCCGACTCAAACCAGAAGTTGTCTGTCGTATTGTTGTTGAGGGCGCGCATAAGACTGAAAGGAGCATATATGTCCTGACTCTTTCTTGCAAAGTGATAGCCATCGTATTTCGATTTCAGCAAGGCGTATGCCTCGTCGGTTGTAATCTCAGGGTTTGATGCATATTCCTCGACACAAGGACGCAAGACTGTGTTAAGTTCTTCCTGGGTAATGCCGCTATTTTTACCCTACCTTGAACAGGCGGCTGGCTACCTTGGTACGGATATCTCAAGTTACCAACAGTTAAACTTAAAGAAATCACAGCAATGAGCACGTGAATCCTGTCTCCTCCACTGCCTTGCAGACATCTTCAGGCGAGAATTCGCCTTCAACTACAGCTTGTTTGCTACCTAAATCTACGGAAGCAGAGGTGACTCCCTTTACCGAGAGAATGGCTTTCTCTGCTGACATACGGCAATGATTGCACGACATGCCGTTGATGACAAATGTTTGTTTCATTGTTTTTTTGGAATTTATCTTTGTTGTTGATGATACATCGCTATTTTCATTTTCACAACAGCATTTATCCTTACTGCAGAATCTACGACGAATGAAAGCATTTGCCAACAAGAGAAAGAGAAGAACGGTGCAACATGTGGCAAACAAGCTGCTTTCCTCTTCGCAACATGCGTCGTTTGCCACAAGATGTGACATAAACCATGCTCTGGGCAACAGATAGTCGGTGATAAGACCGAAACCAATTGCTCCTGAAATAATCGAGAAAAGATATGCTGTCAACGTGCGTCTGCCCAACACCTTGCTTACCACCAAGACACTCGCCACACTGCATGCAGGACCAGCCATCAACAGTACGAGTGCCGCTCCGGGGGTGAGTCCCTTCATCATCAAAGCCACTGCTATTGGTATACTGCCAGTGGCACAAAGATACATAGGGATGGAGATGCACAATACCAACAGCATCGACGTGAAACTGTTGTCCTTGAAAACCTCAAAGAATGAATCAGGTACAAAAATTGTTATCAATCCGGCAACGACAAGACCCACGACAAGCCATTTTCCCACGCTCTCCATCATGTCGATATAGGCATAGCGTAAGGCTTCAATGATTTTTCCGACAAACGACTTAGGTGCTTTGTTATGACCCTTACAACAGTTGTCTCCGCAGTCGGCGTCGTTGATCTGTTCTTTCGTACCGTCAATTCTCCCTGCACCCTCGTCGCCTTCAATCACGTTGACCATCTTTCCTCCGAATATGGCTGTGGCAAGGGCGGCTATCGGACGGATAATGGCAAACGGCAATCCCATCAACGAGAATGTGGCAATGATAGAGTCGACACCTGTCTGCGGTGTGGCTATAAGGAAAGAGACTGCCGCACCCTTGCTGGCCCCCTCACGACGCAATGACATTGCCGTGGGAAGAACGCCACACGAGCAAAGCGGAAGGGGAATGCCGAAGAGTGCGGCAAGCACTACGCTTCTCATATTTGGTTTGGCAAGATATTTACTGTAGATAGTCCCTGGTATAAAGGCATGCATCAAACCTGCCAACAGGAAACCCAACAGAAGGTAAGGCGACATTTCTGTGACTAAATCGATAAACTGATTCATATATTCTCAAGTGGAATTTATACTATTTGCTGCATTTTTGATGCAAAGGTAATATTATTCTCCCAAAATGAATATATAAATCTGTTTTTTTTATTCTTACCAACACAATTTATTGTTTATGCTGTTCAAAAAGCCAGTCTTGCACTCCTTCAATACCGTATGCTATAAACCAGGTGGCGCGGTGGTTTCCACCAGTGAGATGGGTGAAGAGCAGGTGATTGCCTTCCGCACGCATCTTGTCTGCTTCTGCCGACAGCTGTTCCTGTGGCAAGGTCATATCCCATGTCGCCTCAGTCACCTTGCTGCCTTGACTGCGCCACAGCTCCACGGCTTGTCCTTGCAGCGAACTTGACGAGACATCTCCCTCACATGAAATAATCCAGATATTTTGTTTGTCTAACGGTCCCATCAACGACGGGTTCCATTTTCCGGCAACAAGCAAGGTTGCGGCAAAGAGGTCGGGCTCTTTCAACATCATCACTATGGATGACATGCAACCCATTGACTGGCCTGTGGTGTAGATGCGCTTCGGGTCGATGGAATAGCGCGTTTGCAAGTCTTTCAACAAGGCTATGGTAGCATCGAGATGGTGACTGTAGTTCCAGTTGTTATCCACAGTTATGACAGGGTATTCTGGTGCCACCACGATACACTTGTGTCTTGCCTGTGCCTGCGCTTCTGCCCATGAGGTGGCACCATTGCCCTGATAGAGGGTGTGGGTGACATCGCCGCTTGCCACTCCCGCATCGTGGATAAAGAGCACTAACGGATACTTTTCTGCCGGATTATAGTCTTTCGGCACATATATATTATAAGGTAAGGCCTGACCTGTAAATGGACTGATGAATTCTTCCTGTCTGAAATCGTCTGCTACGAGACACTGCCCAGTAGTGGCATCTATCTGATTTTCGTTTGCCTTATAGCTTTTGCCGTTTGAAGTCTTTATGTCTTTCGTCTGTGTGACGACGGCATTGCCGGGATATGAGTCGTTGCCTCCAGTGCTCCATCCTGCACGCAGTCCCGGACCTCCCTGCATTCGGTCGCGTTCCTCTTTTTTCTTCTTGTCAGCCTCTGAAGGCATCTGCGGACGGGCATTCAGGTCCACTTCCGCCTTCACTTCGATGATGACATACTGTCCGTCCTTTCCTTTTTCGGCCCTTTCGGGAGCATTGTTGGCATATATGCGTGTCACATCTTTTCCTTCAACCTTGAAACTCTCAGCCGAGAGGCTCTTGTTGCGGATGGGGGTGTCGTATTGAAGCACGACGGTTTCCACCTTACGTCCGTCTCCCAACACGCGGCTGATTGCCGTTGCCGACTGCACATGTTCTACTGTAGTGGAGGTGTTTTGGGCATTTGCCATGCCGAGGATTCCTACCATAACCATAGTGATAATCATTCTTTTTTTCATAATTTGCAATATATAATTATATGAATTGACAATGCAAAATTACTCATTTTAATGATTCATACAAAATTTTCCTCCGTACTTTCACCACCAAAAAACAACTGTTTGCCACTATTCTATTTATGTAGTGGTCTGAGTAACTATTCGGTTTACAATCCCTCTGCCCCACAACACTATTTGCTATATAGTAACCTTATTGACTGTTAATAGTATTTAACTTCCTTTGTAATGGATGTTATTAAGGTTAAATATAATCAAATCAACGAAATCAATTGATTTGAAATTATTTTATTTCAAATAGATTTGTTATATTTGCTGTGTAATTAGAATAAAGAATAATATGGATATACCTTTTGTATATGGAAAGATAGCTGACGGTATGAATTTCACCGATCGCGAGGAGGATTCCAAGAAATTGAGGAACAATCTTCTTGGACTTGTCAATACTACAATAATTTCTCCGCGCAGGTGGGGAAAGACATCATTGGTTTGTCATGTTCTTGAGGAAATCAAGCAGGACAAGGATTTTCTTATATGCAAGGTTGATATATTCAACTGCCGCACCGAAGCGCAGTTTTATCAAACATACGTGAATGCAATTCTGGCTGCCTCATTCACGAAGATGGACGAGTTTATACTTGCCGCAAGGAAATATGTTGGCACCTTTGGACCAAAGTTGTCACTCAGCGACAGTAGTATGAAATATGAATTGGCATTTGGGATTGATTTCAAGGATAAACAATACTCGTTTGATGAGATTCTCGACCTTCCTCAAAAGATAGCGGAGGAAAAAGGAAAGAAGTTCATAGTTTGTATAGATGAATTCCAGAATGTAAATGTTTATGACGACCCTTTGGGATTTCAACGAAAACTGCGCTCTCACTGGCAGATGCACAACAGGGTGGGATACTGTATGTTTGGCAGTAAGCGTCACATGCTTCTCGATATATTCAGCAACTATGAGATGCCGTTTTATAAATTTGGCGACATGATATTTTTAGACAAAATCAGTCGGGAGGAATGGGTGAAATACATAACCCGACGATTCGATGAAACGGGAAAACATATCTCGCGGGATGATGCGTCGCTCATTGCCAAACTGGTGGAATGTCATCCATACTATGTCCAGCAACTCGCACAGTTGTCATGGTTGCATACCTCGGATACGTGCGATGCTGCTATTGTAGAGTCGGCATTTGAGTCGCTTGTCAACCAACTCAGTTTGTTGTTCAGCAATATCATTGACAATCTCACTGCCAAACAGATCGCTTTTCTGCAAGTCATAGCCAATGGCGAGAAAAACTTCTCGTCGCGTGAGGTTCTTTCAAGATACGACCTTGGTACATCAGCCAATATCAAGAACCTGCGAAAGGCTCTTCAGGACAAGGACCTGATAGACATCCTTCCCGATTCAACGGTAATCCAAGACCCAGTGTTCTCGTATTGGTTGAAAAAGAAGTATTAGGGAAATTCAACCAACTCTCATTCCAAAGTGAGAAAGATGAGGCGGCAAGGATTATTGGTGGTTGCAGGCATTTTAAGATATGCCCCTTCGTCCTTCAGCACCTGATAGAACTCACGTAGCATCATGCGCATTTCTTCAAGCTGTTTTGTGTCGTAGAGCAATCGCATAACGGGAGCGTCGTATTCATCTAGGATGACCACGACACGTTCGCCCGTCTTTTCACAAGCCCTATGAATCAAGCCGCGGAAGCGGGCTCCAGGTGTTTACTCCTCCGTATTACGTCCATAAAGTCGTTCGTAGTCTGAAATAAAGTTTTCCAGCTTTGTCTTTGCCTCGCTCACCTTAAGGTTCTTCAGTCCGCTCATTGTGAAATGCAGCACGGGATATGTCTTCCATTCCTTCTCCAAGTCCATGACCTTCAACCCCTCGAACAGTTCCTTCTGACCTTGGAAATAAGCCTTGAAGGTGTTGCACAACAACGACTTGCCGAAACGGCGGGGACGGGCAAGGAAGAC